>NZ_JACEXH010000176.1:0-6393 GCF_014525465.1 Actinotalea sp. JY-7885
CGGGCGAGAGGCCCGGCCGCGCCGTCAGCGACGGCGGTGGTCCTCGATCGCCAGGCGCGGCCCCCGGCGCGGCACGCGCGCCGCGCCGCTGAGCAGGAGCAGCCGGACGGCCCGGTGGCGGTGCGGGCGGTAGGGCTCGAGGAGCGCCAGCATGCGGTCGTCGTCGACCTTCTCCCCCACGAGCGCCCAGCCGACCTGGCCCGCCAGGTGGTAGTCGCCCACGGACACCGCGTCCGCGTCGCCGAACGCGCGCTGCGCGGTCTCGGCGGCGGTCCAGACGCCGACGCCCGGCACGCACCGCAGCCGGGCGAGCGCCTCCTCCCGCGGTAGCCGCCCCGCCTCCTCGAGCCGGTGCGCGAGCCGCGCCGCGGCCACCACGGTCCGCGCGCGTCCCGGGTCGACGCCCGCGCGGTGGAAGTCCCACACGGGCACCGCGGCCCACGCCTGCGCCGACGGCGGCACCCGCATCCCCGCGGGCGCCGGTCCCGGGGCCGGCGTGCCGTGCGCCCGCAGCAGGTGGCGCCAGGCGTCGTGCGCGGTGCGCGTGATGACGCGCTGCTCGAGGATCGCCGGGACGAGCGCCTCCAGGACCCGGCCCGTGCGACCGATGCGCAGCGACGGCGCCCGGCGGTGCGCCTCGCGGACCGGACCCGGCGGTGGGTCGAAGGTCGCGGCGTCGTCGTGCGCGCCCAGGACCGCCGGCGCCGTGGCCAGGGCCTCCCCCGCGCCCGGACCCCATGCGAGGACGTCGACGGCGCAGGGCCCGCACTGCGCCAGGCGCACGGTGGCCGGACCCGACGGCATGAGCGTCGCCCGCCACACCGCGCCGTCGGGCCCGAGCTGCCAGGCGGGGTCCCCGAGGCCGCGGCGCAGCGGCGCCAGGGTGCGCCGCACGTCGACCGGCCCGGGCAGGGTCACGGTCCGCTGCTGCTCCACCGGCCCATCGTCACACGCGCCTGCGACAGCCCCGTCCCACGCCGCCACCGCCCGCGGCGGACACGTCGGCGGGCGCGCCGCGGATCCGGCACGGTGGGCACATGCCCGTGCGCCACGTCCTGTTCCCCGGCCGCCACCACCTCGTCACGCGGTTCCAGACCGAGTACCTGCGCGACCTGCTCGCGGGCCGCCTCACGGACACGGCGGGCGAGCCCGTGCGGTGCGACGACGACGCGCGCGTCGTGTGGGCCGTCACCTCGGCCACCCACTCCGGCACGCGCCGCAACCCGGTCCCGGCGCACCGGCGCGAGGCGATGATCGAGCGCGTCGGCGCCGCCGAGGGGACCGAGCCGCTCGTGGTGCCGGTCGCCGACGTCCCGCCGAGCGACCGCTTCGCGCGCACCGTCCTGGGCAGTGTCGAGGTCTGCCTCGGCCTCACCCTGACGCCGGCGGACACCGTCGTCGCGTGCTCGACCCCGGCGGTGGCGGCGCTCTGGGCGGCGCTCGGCTTCCGGGTTGCGCCCGTCGAGGACGGCCACCCGGACGCACCGGCGCGCCCGTGGGACGTCCTCGAGCTCGCCGTCGCCGGCGACGACCGGTGGCGCGACCTGGCCCACCCCGCAGCCCTCGCGTACTACGAGCGCTACGGCCTGGCCGACGTCGTCCGCACCGCCTACCTGGACCCGACCGTCGGCGCCGAGGGCGACCTCACCGCCACGCGCGACTACCGGTCCTACACGGCCGACTTCGACGACGCGTCGGACCGCAAGTGGGCGCAGGTCGGACCGCACGTGCAGCCGGGCCGGGTGGTCGACCTCGGCTGCGCCGCCGGCGGCCTGCTCGAGCGCGCGGCGCGTGACCCGCGCCTGGCGGAGTCCGACCTGTACGGCATCGACGTCTCCCGCCACCTCGTCGCCGAGGCGGAGCACCGCAAGGCGCAGGGCGTGTTCGCCAACCCCAACGTCTTCTTCGCCCAGCGCAACCTGCTCACGGGCCCCGTCTTCCCCGACGCGACCGTGAGCACGACGACGACGATCGCCCTGACGCACGAGATCTCGAGCTACGGGCGCGGGCGCGACGACCTCGAGCTGCTCGCGCGGCGGATCTTCGCCCACACCGCACCCGGCGGCGTGTGGGTGAACTCGGACGTCCTGGGTCCCGAGGGCGGGGACCGCACGGTCCACCTGCACCTGGACGGCGAGCCCGGCGAGGCCCGCGACCTGGGGGCGCTCCCGGGCGACGACGTCGCCGCCTACGTCGAGGCGCTCTCCCCCGCGGGCCGCCTCGCGCAGTTCGCCCGCGACTTCCCCGCCCTGTCCGGCGGCGCCTGCGACGTGCGCTGGGTGGCCACGACGAGGCGCGGCGACGGCGGCGTCACGTCGGTCGCCGAGCTCTGCCTGCGCGCGGCGATGGAGTTCCTGTACACGCGCGACTACGTGCGCAGCTGGCTGTCCGAGTGCCACGAGCGCTTCTGCGACATGACGTGGCCGGACTGGTCCGCCCTCCTGCACGACGTCGGCTTCGAGCTCGCCCCGGCGAGCACGGCGTGGCGCAACGACTGGCTCGTCGCCCACCGGCTCTCGGTCGGGGCCCGCCTCGTCGACCCCGTCACGGGCGACGACGTGCCGTGGCCCGACACGCACGTGCTGACGGTCGCGCGACGCCCCGCGTGAGGACCCCGCCCGGCGTGCTGCGGGCCGCGGGCCGCTGCTAGCGTCACGCCGGTGACGACGCCCCCTCCGCCGCCGCCCCCCGGTCCCCCCGGTCCGACGCCGCCGTACGCGCAGCAGCCGTACGCGCAGCCGCCGTACCCGCAGCAGCCGTACCCGCAGCAGCCGCAGTCCGCGGACCCGCCGCTGCCGAGCGTGGGCGAGCTGGGCAAGGACATGGCGCGCGAGATGGGCCAGGGCCTGCTCGAGATCGCGGTGTGGGCGCTCGCCGTCGTCGTGGTCGTCGGCGGCCTGGGCCTGGCCGGCTACCTCCTCGTGGGCCGCCTGGGCCTGGCCGTCGGTGTTCTCACCGGCGTCGTCGTGCTCGGTGTGCTGTGGGTCGTCCTGATCGTCACGGGCGCCTCGCTCGCGTCCCACCTGGTCCGCCGGGAGCGCTCGCCGCGCTGACGGTCGGCGCGGCCGAGCCGCGGGCGCCGCACGGCCTCAGCCGGCGGCGCCGCGCGGTCCGCTCAGCGCAGCGGGGGTGACGGGATGCCCTTGTCGATCTTGTCGATGACCTCGGACGCACCGCGGAGACCCGACCGGATGGGCTCCGGGATGTTCCCGATCGGCCCGAGCCCGTTGTCCAGCCCGTCGCGCAGCGGCGTCTGCATCCCGTCGTTGCCGTTCAGCTGGTCGTCGGCCTCGTCCGCGATGATGTCGCGCAACCCCTGGAGCCCGGTCCTGCCCGCCTCCGTCAGCGGCGACGCCGACAGCCCGGTCAGCGGCTGCACGACCGGCTTGAGGATCAGGCCCTTGACGAGCAGCGTCTTGATGAGGAACCCGTTGCGCGAGAAGAACTTCATCTTGTTGACCGCGCGGAGCAGGTTGGCGAGCTGGGTCAGCAGGCTCGCGACCTTCGCCAGGACCGTCGCGATCTTCGAGTAGGCGACGGCACCGCGCGCCGCGGCCGCGGCGGCACCGGCCGCGGCCGACGCCCCGAGCGTGACCACGCTCAGCGCCGCGCCCACGACGAGGGAGAGCAGGGCCCACTCGATGAGCTCGCGGATGATCGTCGCGACGAGCTCCTCGGCCGTCTCGACCTCCATCGCGGCGTCGTCGAGGAACTCGGCCGTCTCCCGCGTGGAGTCGGCGAGGCCCTCGACCTTGGTCTGCAGCTCCTTCATCGAGGCGGCGAAGGCCTCGTGCGCGTCGCCCTCCCAGGCGCCGGCGAGCGGCTGGAGGACGTCGCGGTGGTGGTCGACGAGCTGGTCCAGCGTGGTCGCCAGGTCACGCCACCGCTGGGCCGTGGACCGGACCTCCTCCGAGTCGCCCGTGACGGAGTCGAACATGTCCGCCAGCGGCGCGACGACGGGCCGCAGGACGGCGTCGACGAGCCCGTCGAGGGGCGCCATCCAGCCGTTGATCTTGTCCCAGACGGAGACCGCTCCACCGACCGACATCAGCTGCCTCCGGACATCAGCTTGGTGAACATCGTCGCGACGGCCTCGTCGGAGCCCACGTACGCGTCGCGCGAGAGCGACAGCGCGTCACCGACGTTGTCGTAGATCTCCCTCAGGGCGGTCAGCGCCTCCCCCAGGCCCTCGTACCGCTGATCGAACGCCGCCTGGATCTCGTCCGACGACGGCAGCTTGCCCAGGCTCCCGGACGGCAGCTTCAGCTCCCCGCGCCGTCCCTGCAGGTTCGCGTACCGGCCGGCGAGGTCGTGGTGGCGGTTGGCCGCGAGGCTCAGCGCGTCGTGCTCGACGGAGAACTCGCCGCTCACGCGCCGGCCTCCGACTCGCGCTGCCGCCGGTCGGCGATCTCGTCGCGCAGCAGGTCCCGGGTGGACTCCGGGACGCGGCCGGCGATGAGGTCGCGCACGTCCTCGGCGCCGGGCATGCCCGCGGTGAGCGCCGCGACCTGCTCCCCCATCGCGACCTGGGCGCGCCCGAGCGCCTCCAGGACGGCCGTCCGCAGCTGGTCGGCCGAGAGCCGCTCGGCCACGGACGTGAAGACGACGTCGGTCACCACGCCGGAGGAGCCCACCGTGACGGTGACGGCGCGCTCGGTGCTCTGACCCGTCGCCCGCGCACCGGCCAGCTCCTGCTCGAGCCGGGCGGCTGCCTCGAGCCGCACCCGCGCCTCCTCCTGCATCCGCTCGACCCACGCGTCGGTCATGGCTCCACCAGCGCTCACTCGTCTCCCTTGTTGATCTCGGTGGCCTGAGATTAGGGGGGGACGGCGATACCACGCCACGAGAGGCCGAGGCGAGAGACCAAGGTCACCCGGAAGGGGGAACCGACCGGCCCACGACGGCCCGGTTCACCGCGTACAGCACGACGCCGATCGCGAGCAGCAGCCCGGCCCGCAGGTAGACGTCCGCGCCGCGCCCCGTCAGAGGGCTCGCGAGCACCGCGCTGACGACCGCCCCCGCGACGGGCACCCAGGTGGCGGCGCGGAAGTGGCCGCCCTCGCCCGGGTCCGTGCGGCGCAGGACCAGCACCGACACGTTGACGACCACGAACACCAGGAGCAGCAGCAGCACCGTGGTGTCCGCCAGCCCTGCCAGGTCGCCCGTGCTGACCAGCGTCAGGGCGACGGCGAGCGTGAACGCGATCGCCACCCACGGGGTGCGCCGCGTCTCGTGTACCCGGCCGAGCACGCGCGGCACGATGCCCTCCCGCGCCATCCCGTACACCAGGCGCGACGCCATGATCATGTTGATGAGCGCGGTGTTGCCCACGGCCAGCAGGGCGATGACGGCGAACAGCGCCGGCGGGAACGGGACCCCCGCCACCTTGACCACCTCGAGCAGCGGCCCGCTCGAGTCCACCAGGGTCTGGGTCTCGACGAGCATGGAGGACGTGAAGGCCACCGAGAGGTAGATGACGCCGGTGATGGCCAGTCCTGCGAAGACGGCGCGCGGGAAGTCGCGGCGCGGGTCGCGGCACTCCTCGGCCAGGTTGACCGAGTCCTCGAAGCCCAGGAGCGCGTAGAAGGCGAGGGCGGTGCCGCCGAGCACCGCCAGCAGGACGCTGCCGCCGTCGCCGTCGAGGCGCACGGCCCGGCTCACGTCGCCCTCGCCCGTGGCGACCGACCACACGCCGATCGCGACGATGACGAGCAGCCCGGTGAGCTCGACGAGCGTGAGCACGACGTTGACCCGGACCGACTCCGAGATGCCCACGAGGTTGATCACCGTCACGAGCCCGAGGAACACCCACGCCGCCGCGACGGTGGGCACGCTGACGAACTCGGCCAGGTAGTCCCCGCCGAAGGCCCGCGCGGCCGCGGACGCCGACGTGATGCCGGACATCATCACGGCGAAGGCGACGAGGAACGTCAGGAAGGGGCGCCGGAACGCGCGGTTGGCGTACAGCGCGGCGCCCGCCGCCGTGGGGTACTTGCCGACGAGCTCGACGTACGAGGCAGCGGTCAGCGTGGCGAGGCTGAACGCGACGAGGAACGGCACCCAGATCGCGCCGCCGACCTCCGCCGCCACCTTCCCCGTGAGGGCGTAGATGCCGGCGCCGAGGATGTCCCCCACGACGAACAGCAGCAGCACCTTGCGACCGACGGTCCGGCGCAGCCCGCCGTCGTCGGCCGGCGCGCCGTCGGTGGCCTCCCGCGGCGCGGTGGGTGTGGTGGACACGCGGCCTCCCTGTCCCGGGACACGGCTCCGACGACTGCACTCCGACAACTGCGGTCCGACAACTGCTCCGTGAGCGCAGTGTGAGGCCGCGGCCCGCGGCGCGCGCGCCCAGCGCCGCCGCCCGTGGGCGTGCCGCCCGCGGCGCTCAGCCGG
>NZ_JACEXH010000177.1:0-6271 GCF_014525465.1 Actinotalea sp. JY-7885
ACGCCGCACCAGGCCTGGGGGCCCGCGGGGCCGGCGAGCGCGAAGGCGACCACGCCGTCCTCGTCGAGCGCGCTGCCGAGAGGGCCCACCGTGGCGGTGTCGAGGACTCCCGGGCCGAGCACGGCGACCGCGCCCTCGAGCGCGGGTCGCAGCGCGTCGGCCACGGAGACGCCCGCGCCGGCGCCGGCGATCGCCTCGGCGACCGCCGCGTCCGCGACGACGACGATCTCGGCGCTGGTCGCGCCGACGAACGACGCGCGCACCGCGGACGTGCCCGCGAGCGGCGCCGAGGCGGGGTCGTGGAGCGCCACGGTCAGCGCGGAGGTCGACGGCAGCAGCCGTGCGAGCTCGGTGGCGACCGTGTGCGCGGTGGCCAGGGCCTCGGCGTCGTGCGCGGCGCGGACGGCCGGGCTGACCGGCAGGTCGGCGGGCAGGGCTGTCATCGGGTGCTCTCCTCGGAGGTGACGACCAGGCAGGCGAGACGGGAGCCGTTGCTCCCGAGCGCGGCACCGGCCAGGACGACGTCGTCGACGACGACGTCGAGCGGCGTGCCGACGCGGTGGGTGAGGGGGACGAGGTCGCCGACCGCGAGGTCGGTGAGCTGCGCGGGGGTGACCGTCACGGGTGCCAGGCGGACGCTGACCCGCACCGGGACCTCGTGGACCTGCGCGGCGAGGCGCGCGAGGGCGTCGTCGTGCTGGCGGACCTCGTCGACGGAGCGGACGACGGCGTTCTCGCCTGCCCGCAGCGGCGCCAGCAGGACGTCGGCGGGGAGCATGAGGGTCGCCGTCGAGCGCCGCTCCCCCGTGACGAGCTCGAAGCGCGCGACCAGGACGGGGTCGGACGCGCCGGCCGCCTGGACGAACTGGGGTGCGTACTGGACCGACTTCACGTGCACGTCGAGCTCGCGCACGGCGGCGAAGGCGTAGGCGAGGTCGCCGAGGGAGACCTGGACCAGGTCGCGCACGAGGCGCCACTCGATGTCGGTGAGCTCACGCTCCGTGTCCGGCAGCGCGATGCCCGGCCCGCCGAGCAGGTAGTCGACCCACAGCGTCGCGGTGTCCACGGGGAGCTGCACGACGGCCGTGGACCGGCCCTGCTCGACGCCGCACAGGATCATCGCGGTGTGCGTGGGCAGCGGCCGGACGTACTCGTCGTACGAGTGCAGCTGGACGGACACCAGCGTCGCGGACGCGACGACGCGCAGCCGTGAGGTGAGCAGGGTGCTCCACTGGCGGGCGTAGGTCTCGAAGGCCATCTCCAGGACACGGCCGTGCTCGCGCGCGAGCGTCATCGGACGACGGAAGTCGTACAGCTCGGGCGCGCGTGGCGGCGCGCCGGGGGCGCGGCGCCCGGCGTGGGTCGGCGGCGCGGCTGCTGCCTCAGTGACGGTCACGCCGACTGATCGGCACGCGCGCGGGCGTCATGAGGAGTCCAGGGCACGTGGGTGCACGCGGTGACCGCGTGTCGTGCCCCCGCTCGCCGTCGTGCGGCGTGCGGGTGAGGTGGCGCCCTCCGTGGCGCCTCGACTGCACCGGCCTCCGTGCCGGTTCCGTGCTGGTACGGCCGGGCCCGTCGGGCCGGTCGCACGCTCAGGTCACTGCGTGACGTAGTCCGTCAGGTAGACGTCCATCACCTCCCCCTCGTAGCCCTCGACGAGCTGGTGGCGGAGCTGGTCCTTGAGCGCCGCGCGGCCCTCGGCGGAGCCGACCTCCTCCACGGTGCGGCCCGAGAAGAGGTCGATGGCGACGTCGAGCGCATGCGCGGTCGACACCTCCTCGTGGACCTCCTCGGTCAGCTGGAGGGCGAAGCCCAGGCGCAGGTAGTGCCCCGCCGCGAGGTTGATGCTCACGGCCTCGACCGTGACGACCTCGCCGGGCACGGGTGCGGGCTCGGCGACCTCGGCCGGCTCGCCGGCCCCGGGGCCCAGGAGGAGGTACCAGGCGGCTCCGCCGGCCAGCGCGAGGAGCAGGGCGAGCACGAGCACGAGCTTCTTGCGGCTGCGCTGGGGCGGCTCCTCCTCGGCCGCCACCGTGGGCGCGCCGATGCGCTGGGACGCGCCCTTGGCGGTCTTGGACGCGATGATCCGCTGTTCGGTCGGCATGCTCACCCCTGCTGTGCTGCGGCGATGGACGGGAGGAGGGCGCGGACGTCCTCCGGGACGGAGGAGAGCACCACGAGGTCGACGCGGCGGTTGGCCTCGAGCGGGTCCTCGCCGGGCTCGGCCATCGGCCGGGCCTCCCCGAAGCCGACCGCCGCGATGCGCTGAGGTGCGACGCCGCCGGCCTCGACCAGGCGGCGCAGGACCTGCGTGGCGCGGTCGGACGAGAGCTCCCAGTTCGTCGGGTAGCGCCCGGAGACCGGGATGTCGTTGGTGTGGCCTTCGACGGAGATCTCGTCGGGGATCGAGGCGAGGACCGGCGCCGTCGTGTCGACGATGCGCCGCGCGGTGTCGGTGAGCTCCGCGCTCGCGGCGCGGAAGAAGACGTCGTCGGCGACCATCCCGATGACCAGGCCGCGCTCGGTGACCCGGAACCGGACGCGGTCGGCGAGCCCCGCCGGGGTGAGCGCGGCCGAGATCTGGTCCGCGATCGCGTCGAGGCGCTGGTACTCCGTGGTCGCCGCCTGCGAGCGCGCCTCGGCCTCGGCGATCTCGGGCGACGGCGCGGCGATCTGCTCGGCCTCCACACCGGCCTCCGAGCGGAGGTCGGGCGTGATCTGGATCGCCTCGACACCCGTGAGCGGGCCCGTGCTGCCCTCGAGCGCGACGGGCGCCGGCTGCCCGAAGCCGGACGCCAGCGACTGGCGCAGCTGCTCGAACTTGACCTGGTCGACCTGGCTGATCGCGTAGAGCACGATGAAGAGGCCGACGAGCACGGTCATCATGTCCGCGTAGCTCACGGCCCAGCGCTCGTGGTTCTCGTGCTCCTCCTCGTGGACGACGCGCGACTTGCGCCCGTGTCCCCCGGAGCCGTGGCCGGCGCTCATGCCGCGGCCTTCTTGCCTGTCCTGCCGTCGGCGGCGGCCACGGCCGCGGGCGGCATGAGGCTGCGCAGACGCTGACCGACCAGGCGCGGGTTCGCGCCGGACTGGATGGCCAGGAGGCCCTCGACGACGAGCTCCATGTGCGCGATCTCCAGCTCGGACGCGCGGCCCACGCGGGCCCCGAGGGGCAGCCACACGAGGTTCGCGGACAGCAGGCCCCACAGCGTCGCCACGAAGGCCGCGGCGATCATGTGCCCGAGCTCGTCGGGGCTCGAGAGGTTCTCGAGCACGTGGACGAGCGAGACGACCGTGCCGATGATGCCGATCGTCGGGGCGTAGCCGCCCATGTTGTTGAAGACCTTGGCGATGCTCTTGTCCTGCGCGCGCTTGCTCGCGATGCGGTCCTCGAGCATCTCGCGCAGGTCGTCGGGGTCCGTGCCGTCGATCGCGGACTGCAGGCCCGAGCGCAGGAAGGGGTTCTCGACCGTGCGCGCGGCGTCCTCGAGGGAGAGCAGGCCCTCGCGCCGGGCGCGGTCGGCCAGGCCGACGACGACGTCGACCGTCTCGTCGAGGTCCGGTCGCTTGAACGTGAGCCAGCCCTTGAGGGTCGTGAACGCGAGCGTGAAGTCGGCCAGCGTCGTGGACGCCAGGCCGGCGCCGATCGTGCCGCCGATCACCAGGATCATCGGCGCGGGGAGCACCACGGACATGGGGCTCGAGCCCTCGAGGAAGATCGAGAGCAGGACCATCGCGAACGCGAAGCCGATACCGCCCAGGGTTGCCGGATCCATCAGTCGGCCTCCGGGACGGCGCTCAGCGCCCGCGCATGGCGCAGGTCGGTGACGGGGGCGAGCTCGGCCGTCTCCCGCGACGCGTCGAGCGTGGCGGCGGCGACACGCGCGCGGTACCGGATGACGAGCTCGGTGATCTCCTCGAGCGACTCCGTGACGATGTACTTGGTGCCGTCGATGAGCGTGAGGATCGTGTCCGGCGTGCTCTCGGCGCGCTGGAGCAGGTCGGGGTTCACCGCGAAGCGCGGCCCGTTCAGGCGCGTGACGACGATCATGGCTGTATCCGTCCCTGGGTGATGCCTCGGGGCCCGTCCATGAGCCCTGCTGACGTTTCCATCGGCGGGTGCGCCCCGATGTGAGGCTTCCGCGGCTGCGGAGTCGCACCTGCCGCCCGTGCGCGGCGCCCATCGGTGCGTGGGGCGCGCGCTTGCGTGCGTCGCGTGCGCGCTTGCGTGCGGGGCATGGTGCTGGAGTGACGGCTGGGGACGGTGTGAGTCACACCGGCCCCAGCAGCACCACGAGCACCACGCCCCGCACGGAAGCGCCGACAGCGAGCGGTGGGTGGCGCGTCAGCGCTTGAGGTTGACGAGCTCCTGGAGCATCTCGTCGGACGTCGTGATGACGCGCGAGTTCGCCTGGAACCCGCGCTGGGCGATGATCAGGTTGGTGAACTCGGCCGAGAGGTCGACGTTCGACATCTCCAGCGTGCCGCCCGAGAGCGCGCCGCGGCCGCCCGACCCGGCGGCCCCGACCTGCGGGTCCCCGGAGTTGACGGTGGTCCGGTAGAGCGAGCCGCCCGCCTTCTCGAGGCCGGCCGGGTTCGTGAAGGTCGCCAGCGAGACCTTGCCGAGCGGCTGCTTCAGGCCGTTGCTGAACGTGCCGAGCAGCGTGCCGTCGGCGTTGATCATGAAGGACTGGAGCGTGCCGGCGGCGCGGCCGTCCTGCACCGAGGCCTCGACGGTCGTCAGACCGGCGTAGCCGGTGAGGGCGGCGAGGTCCACGGTGACGGGCCCCGCGGCGAGCGAGGCACCACCCGTGAGGTTGCCGGCCGCGTCGAACGCCAGCGCGCCCGTGCCGACCGTCGCCCCGCCGCGCGTCGCGGTGACGTCCCAGCCGGTCGCGGTGCGCGTGAACGCGAGGTTGAGCGACGACGCCGTGCCGTCCTCGCCGTGGACCTCGATCGCGCGGTTGAGCACGGTGCCGGCCGCCGCGTCCGACGGCAGGTTGCCCTCGAAGGTGGCGCTACCGGTCGCCGCGGCGCCCATGAGCGTCGCGATGGGCAGGCGGATGTCGGTGAGCGGGCCGTTGACGTCGATCGTGCCGTCGGCCGCGGCGGCCCAGCCCTGGACGAGACCACCGTCGGGGGTCACGAGCTGACCGGTCGCGTCGAAGTCGAACGCGCCGGCCCGCGAGTAGAACTGCTCGCCGCCCTTCTCGACGACGAAGAAGCCGTCGCCCGAGATCATCATGTCCGTCGAGCGGTTGGTGAGCTGGGCGGCGCCCTGCTGGAAGTTGGTCGTGATGCCGGCGATCCGCACGCCCAGGCCGACCTGCGCGGGGTTGGTGCCGCCGACGCCGGCCTGGGGGCCGCCCGCGTTCGTGACCACCTGCGAGAGCGTGTCCTGGAACTGGGCCTGCGAGGACTTGAAGCCGGTCGTGTTGACGTTGGCGATGTTGTTGCCGGTCACGTCGAGCATGGTCTGGTGGGCGCGGAGGCCGCTGATCCCGGAGAAGAGCGAGCGGAGCATGTCAGTTCCCTTCGGATGGTGTCGCGGCCTGGTCAGGCGGCAGGGGTGGCCGGCACAGCGGCGGGGGTCGTGGGTGCGGGCACCGCGGGTGCGGTGCGGCTGCGGACGAGCGTGACGCCGTCGAGCGGGACGTCGGTGCCCGCGACGCGCAGCATCGGGACGGGACCGGCGAAGGAGACGGACTCGGCGGTCCCCGTGCGGGCGACGCCCGCGGCGTCGACGTAGCCGACCTCCTGGCCGACCATCCCGCCCGCGGCGACGCGCATCTGGAGCGCGAAGCCCTCGCGTGACGTCTCCGCCATCGCCGTGAGCTGCTCCATCGAGGCCAGCTGCGTCGACTGGGCCATCATCGCGGCGGTGTCCATGGGCGCCGTCGGGTCCTGGTGACGCAGCTGGGCGACGAGCAGGGCCAGGAAGACCTCCTGGTCCATCTCCTTCTTGGCGGTCGACGTCGTGCCCGTGGCGTGGACGCTGGTGGCGCCCGCCGGTGGGGCGGTGACGGGGCCCGTGAGCGGGATGCTGGTCATGATGTCCTCTCAGACGACGAGGTCGAGGCCGCGGCGGCCGGTCGGCAGGTGGTTGGTGGGCGCGTCGCCGGTCGCCGGCGGCTGGGCGGTGACCTCGTCCGCGACGCCGGAGCGACCGGCGTCGGGACCGTGGCCGCCGGGCTGGGTGCCCGGACCGCCGTGGCCCGCGGCCCCGTGCTGGCTCCGCGCCCCGAGGTCGAGGTGCGGGGGCAGGCCGGCC
>NZ_JACEXH010000178.1:0-6251 GCF_014525465.1 Actinotalea sp. JY-7885
GGCGACGCGGGGCCGGTCCAGGGACGGCCGCCCGTCGTCGTCCGCGCCGACACCGCGCGCGCCCTCGAGGTCGCGGGGGCCGTGGCCGACGTCGTGCGGGTGCGGGCGCGCGACGCGCGGTCCGCAGGGCAGCAGCGCGCCCTGGTCCGGGCGTCGGCGCGGTCCGTCGGGCGTGACCCGGACGACGTGCTCGTGCTGGTCGACGCGTACACCGCAATCGACGCCGGGGCCGGTTCCCGCCGGGGTGCCGGCCCGGCTGCGCCGGACCCGGAGTCCTACGTCCACGTCGGCACGGCCGGCGCGCTCGCCGCGCTCGTGGCGGGGTGGTCGGCCGCCGGCGTCGTCGACGGCTTCACCCTCCGGCCCGCCTCACCGGCGGCGGACCTGCCCGCCATCGTCGACGGCGTCGTGCCGGAGCTGCGCGAGCGAGGGCTGTACCGCAGCGCCTACCCCGGGTCGACGCTGACGCAGACCCTCGCCCCGCCGCTGCGCCCCACGCGCCTGGCGGGCTGAGCCGGGGCCGCGCTTGCGCCGCGGTCCTAGGCTGGCGGTATGTCCGTCGTGAAGATCAACGCCATCTCCGTGCCGCCCGAGGCGGGCCCCGAGCTCGAGCGCCGGTTCGCCGCGCGGGCCGGGACCATCGAGGGGTCGCCCGGCTTCCTCGGGTTCCAGCTGCTGCGCCCCACCGCCGGCGAGGACCGCTACTTCGTGGTGACGCACTGGGCGGACGAGGAGTCCTTCGCCGCGTGGCGCGACGGCGACGGCCGGGCCGCCCACGCGGGCTCCGGCGACCGTCCCCGGCCGGTGAGCTCGGGCGCGCAGCTGCTGGAGTTCGACGTCGTGCTGGACGTCGCGCCGCGCTCGGCCTGACGTCAGCCCTGCTCCGGCTCGTACGCGAGCAGCACCCGGGCGGCGCCGTCGTCGGGCTCGTCGACGGAGACGACCGTGAGTCGCCCCCAGCCCGGCACCTCGACGCGGTCCTGCACCGCGACGGTGAGGTCGGCGTGGGGGACCGAGGGCGGGCCGTCGGCCGGGTCGACCGGGGTGACCACGAGCCGGACGGAGCCGGACTCCACACCGACCGCTACGCGCATCCCGTCCAGCACCTCGCTGCCGCCGTCCCGGACCACCACCTCGGCGGCGTCCTGCGACGGCGCCTCGGCGGCCCCGACCGCCGCGGCCCACACCAGCGCGGCGGCGACGACGCATGCGAGCGCCGCCGCGACGGTCACGAGCGCGCGGGTGCGCTCCGCCCGGGTGGCGTCGCCCGGCAGCGGCCCCGGCAGCCGGGTCGAGAGCCAGATCAGCAGGCCGGCCGCGACGGCCAGCAGCGCGGCGCTGACGAGGCCGGTCCTCGGCCCGACCGTGGCCGCACCGATCCCGCCGGCGACCGCCGCGAGAGCCAGGAGGCCGCCGAGGCTGCCCAGGCGCCAGCGCCTCGACGTGCGCAGGAGAGCCGTAGCCATGATGATCACCTTCTGCCGGAGTCTGGTTACCGTACGGCCACCCCGAGCCAGGAGGACATGTGAGCGAGTTCTACGTCAACGACCCACAGCTCGTCGATGCCGCCAAGCAGATCACGGCGCTCTCCGGCCAGTTCCCGGCGGCCAGGTCCTACGCGTCGACGCACCTGGACATCGGCCTCGGCGACACCGGCCTGCTGCTCAGCACGATCATGCTGACGACCGGGAAGGCGAGGACCGCCGTCCTGGACGAGCTCGCGGTCGCACGGTCCCACCTCGACGCGGCCGCGACCGAGCTGCGGGCCGCCGCGGCGACGTACCGGACCACCGACGACGCCGTCGACGCCTCGCTCGACGCGACCTACTGAGGAGACGGACATGGCGCAGTACGACGGCGGCGGGCAGGCGTGGGCGGCCTCGGCCGGTCTGGCCCTGGTCCCGCCTGTGGCCACAGATCCCATGCCGGACCTCGGCGAGGCGATCCTGGGCTGGCAGAACTACGTCTCGGCGAGCTACTGCATCAACGAGATCATCGAGATGGTCTGCGGCTTCGACCCCTTCACGTGGCTCAGCAGCCACTTCACCGGCAGCTGGGAGGAGTTCTCGGAGGCCGGTGCGGCCCTGGCGAACCTCAGCAACTTCGTGACGACGACCCGCGGCCAGCTCTCCACGGCGGTCGCGCCGCTGAACTTCGCGTGGACGGGCAACGCCGCCACCGCGGCCCTGGCCTACTTCGAGTCGCTCGAGCAGGGGCTGACGACCCTGGCCGACGCCATCGACGGGCTCGCGGAGGACTTCCAGACGACGGCGTTCGGCGTCTGGTCGGCGGGACAGGCCGCCGTGACCGCCCTCGCGGAGCTCTGCGACTGGCTCATCCTGCTGGCGCTCGAGCTGGCGGCGGCCGCGTCCTCCAGCTGGACGATCGTCGGCGGGCTGATCGCCGGCTCGGCCGCGGCCGCCACGGCGCTCAAGGCGGGCGGCGTCTGGCGCGAGGTGGTCAAGTGGCACGGTCGCGCCGTGGGCGGAGCGGAGGGCTTCGCCGGCCTCGCCGCGGCGAACCTGTCGCTGGTCCACGGACTGGAGGGGGTCTCGATGCCCGGCAGCACGCTCGACATCCCGGGCACCGGAAAGGGGAAGTGAGTATGGCAGCGACCGACGGGGTGCCGTGGGACGACAGGGTGGCGCGGCTGTCCGCGGCCATGGGCGGCGACCCGGCGCGGGGACGGCAGGCCATGCGCGCCCTCGAGCGCCTGCGCTCGGCCGAGGACCCCCGGCTGCGCGAGCTGGCCCAGGACGTGCTCGACGGCAGGCGCACCCTGCGGGAGATGGTGCAGGACGACGCGTTCGGCCGCGTCGTCTCCGGCAGGCTCCCCGCGCTGAAGACCCAGCTCGACGAGATGACCCCCGAGGACCGCGAGCGTCTCCTGGCCGGGTACGAGGAGCAGCGGCGCCGCGATCTCGCGGGCGGCTGAGCCGTCGGCCTCGGCGTCGTCAGTGCCGGACGCGGCGCAGCAGCTCGAGCGCGTGCTCCTCGTCGGTCATCGTGGTGACCTTGGACGCCTGCATCCACACCGCCGGGTTCGTCAGGTGGCCGAAGGCCCACTGCACCTCGAAGGCGCCGGACGCGGCGTCGCGGTCGATCCGCCAGGTGCCCGGGTGGCCGGTGCGCGGGTCGGTGCCGACGACGGTCACGGGCCAGGAGGCGGAGCCCGTGGCGGCGTCGCGGTGGTCGGACAGGGTCGTCGTCATGGTCGCTCCTCGGCGTCTCGCAGGGGCGGCGTGGTCGCGTCCCCCAGTGTGCGTCGGCATCCTGGGCGGAACCTGAACGGGACCCGCCGGGTGGCCTGCGTCACATCCCGCGCGCGTCGACGGCCGGCCGCGCGTGGCCGCGGGGTGGCGGGCATGGTGGAGCAAGCACGCACGTCCCAGCTGAGAGGAACCGGGGATGATCCCGCGCACCGACAACCACCTGCACCTCGAGCTCGTCGACGGCGTCGAGCGCACCGGGCGCGGCCTGCTCGCTGCGCTGGGGGGTGAGCGGTTCCGCGTCGACGTCGTCCGCGACGACGTCGTCCGGCTCGCGATGAGCCGCGGCGGGGTCTTCGACGAGCAGCCCACGCACGCCGTCTGCGTCGACCCGCTCTCGCCCGACGTCGCGTTCGAGGTGGAGCGCTCGGACGACGTCGTCCGGGTGCGGACCGCCGCGCTCGTCGTCTCGCTCTGGCTCGACCCGTTCCGCGTCGACGTCCACCGGGCCGACGGGTCGCCCGTGATCGAGACCGCGCGGGGCGCCGACGGCCGGTACGGCACCTACGCCACGCTCAACGACGCGTTCGTGCTGCGCCGCCGGTGCCGCCCCGAGGACGCGATCTACGGGCTCGGCGAGAAGACGGGGCGCCACAACCGCAAGGGCCGCGACTTCACGCTGTGGAACAGCGACGTGCTCAGCCCTGACGTCGCGGGCGCCGCCGCCGCGCGCCTCGGGGCCGACGACCCGCGTGCGGACGCGTCGAGCACCGAGTTCGACCCGTACTACGTCTCGATCCCGTTCTTCTACCACCAGAGGTGGCCCGGCGGGGCGATGGCCGGGTCGTTCCTGGACAACGGCTACCGCGTGGCCTACGACTTCACCGCGCCCGACGAGTACGTCATCCGTGGCGACGGCGGCCAGTGGTGCGAGTACGTGTTCGCGGGCCCGCGCATGCCGGACATCCTCGAGGCCTACACCTGGCTGACGGGCCGCACGCCGCTGCCCCCGCTCTGGTCGCTGGGCTACCACCAGTCGCGCTGGCACGCGTACGCCCAGGAAGCCGTCGAGCAGGTGGCCCGGCGCCACCGCGAGCTGGACGTGCCGTGCGACGCCCTGTGGCTCGACATCGAGTACATGGACGGCTACCGCGTCTTCACCTGGGACCGCGAGCGGTTCCCCGACCCGCCGGGCATGCTCGCGCGCCTGCGCGACGACGGCTTCCGCGTCATCACGATCATCGACCCGGGGGTCAAGCACGACCCCGGCTACGCCGTGTTCGACGAGGCCGTGGAGAAGGACCTCCTGTGCCGCACCGAGGGCGGGGACCTCTACGTCGGCCAGGTCTGGCCGGGGCGGACGGCGTTCCCCGACTTCGTCACGCAGGAGACGCGCGCGTGGTGGGGCCGGCTCAACGCCGAGCACGTGCGCTCCGGCCTCGCGGGGATCTGGAACGACATGAACGAGCCCGCGACGGGCGACGTCGACCCGGGGCGCATGCGCTTCGGGCGTGGGCGGTTCTCGCACGAGCGGTTCCACAACCAGTACGCGCTGCTCATGGCGATGGGCACGGTCGAGGGCCTGCGCGCCGCGATGCCCGAGCTGCGCACGTTCGTGCTGACGCGCGCCGGCTCGGCCGGCATCCAGCGCTACGCGGCGAACTGGATGGGGGACAACCAGTCGCGCTGGGACCACCTGTGGCTGAGCATCCCCATGGCCAACGGCTTCGGCGTGTCCGGCCAGGCGTTCGTGGGCGCCGACGTCGGCGGCTTCTTCGGCAGCACCGACGCGGAGCTGTTCCTGCGCTGGATGCAGTACGGCGCGCTGACCCCGTTCTTCCGCAACCACTCCGCCATGGGGAACGTCGACCAGTACGTGTGGGCCTTCGGCGACGTCGTCCTGGCGGGCGTGCGCGAGGCGATCCGCCTGCGCTACCGGCTCCTGCCGTACCTCTACAGCGCCTTCGTCGTGGCGTCCGAGACCGGGGCGCCCGTGCAGCGCCCGCTCGTCCTGGACCACCAGGACGACGCCGTCGTGCGCGACGTCGACGACCAGTACCTGCTCGGGCCGCACCTGCTGGTGGCGCCGGTCGTCGAGCCCGGCACCACGCACCGGCAGGTGTACCTCCCCGCGGGCGAGTGGGTGGACTGGCACACGGGCGAGCGGCACGTGGGGCCGCGGTTCGTCGTGGCGCAGACGCCCATGGAGCGCATCCCGCTGTACGTGCGCGCGGGCGCCGTCGTGCCGATGTGGGAGCGGGCACCGGCCTCGACCGCCGAGCCCGCACCCGAGCTGGTCGAGCTGCACCTGCGGGTCCCGGCGCTCGACGGCACCGCCACGTCGATGCTCCAGGAGGACGACGGTCTCACCGTAGCCGCGGTCGACGGCGCCCACGTGCGCACGACCTTCGAGGTCACCCGCGCGGGCGGCGCCGTCACGGTGCGCGCCAGGACGACGGGTGACGGCTTCCCGGGGCACCGCCGCACGGCCTTCCGCGTGGTCCTGCACGGCGCGGTGGGCGACCGCGCGCGGCTCGACGACGCCGAGGTGCCGGTCGAGGACGGGGTGGTGCTGGTGCCCGGCGAGCGCGAGGGCTTCACGCTCGAGCTCCGGGCCGACGGGCGCTGATCGGATTCTGTCCGGGGCCTTGACGCAATAGGTAGGGTCCCAGGCATGGGTATCAGCGGGTGGGAGCTCCTGGTCCTGGTGACCGCCGTCGTCGTGCTCGTGGGCCCCGAGCAGCTGCCGCGCGCGGCGGAGCAGCTGGGACGCCTCGTGCGCGAGGTCCGGGCGATCGCGTCGGGCGCGCGGGAGCGCGTCCGCGAGGAGCTGGGTCCGGACGTCGACCTCGACTGGGAGGCGCTCGACCCGCGCCAGTACGACCCTCGGCGCATCGTGCGCGAGGCCCTCGTCGAGGAGCTGCGCGGACCCGCCGAGCGGGCGCATGGCCACGCCGCGCCTGCTGCCGTGCCGCCCCCGCTCCGGGCCGCGGGTGCGGACCCCGGAGCCGGGGCGGCGCCGACGGCCTGAGCGCCGCGGGC
>NZ_JACEXH010000179.1:0-6199 GCF_014525465.1 Actinotalea sp. JY-7885
GCCGCGGACCGCGTGCCCTCCCAGCGCGGCGCCGCCGCACCGCCGCGGCGCCCGGCCGACGGCGGCGCGACCCTGCGCATGCTGCAGCACGTCGAGATGACCCTGACCGCGGAGATCGGCCGGACCCGGATGCCCGTGCGGCAGGTCCTCGAGCTCGTGCCCGGCACGGTGCTCGAGCTGGACCGTGAGGCCGGCGCGCCGGCCGACGTCATGGTCAACGGCCGGCTCGTGGCGCGCGGCGAGGTCGTCGTCGTCGACGAGCACTACGGCATCCGCATCACCGAGATCGTCTCCTCGGAGCCGGGCGCCTGATGGACTCCTCGGCGCTCGTGCTGGGCCTGCGGGTGGCGCTCGCGCTCGCCTGCGTGCTCGGCCTCCTGTGGTTCCTCGGCCGTCGCGCCGCGGGGACCGGGGCGGTCAAGCGGTCCCGGCAGGCCGCCATGAGCGTCGTGGCCAAGCAGTCGCTCGGGGGCCGCGCCGGCATCGCGCTCGTCGAGGTCTCGGGCCGCCGCCTCCTGCTCGGCGTGACCGAGCACGGCGTCAACCTGCTCACCGAGGTCGACGTGCCCCTGCCCGAGGCGGCTGACGTGCGCGAGCGCGTCGAGCTCGACCCGGCCGTCCTGGAGGCTGCCGTCCTGGAGGCGGACACCGCCCCCGACGTCGTGCCGGACAACCCGGTCACGGGCGCCGTCCCGGCCCGCCCGACCCACCCGTCCACCCCCGCGGCACGGATGCCCGCGGTCCCCACGCCCCGCAGCCCTCTCGAGGGATCGGTCCTGAGCGCCACCACGTGGCGCCAGGCGATGGTTGCGGTGCAGGAACGGACCATCCGTCGTTGAGCCAGACCCTCACCGCGCGCGCTGCGTCCGCAGCGACCGGTCCGAGCCGGACCGCGCGCCTGGTCCTCGTGCTGCTCGCGCTCGCGCTCGCCGCCGTGCTGGCGGTCGCCCTCGCGGGCGGTGCGCACGCGGCACCCGAGGCGCCCGCCGACCCCGCCGACCCCACCGCGCCCGTCGCGCCGACCGACCCGGCTGACGGCCCCACCGTCTCCATCGACCTCAACGGGATCAACGGTGGGCCGAGCAGCTCGATCGTCGTCCTGCTGACCATCACGCTGCTGTCCGTCGCGCCCTCGCTGCTGCTGATGATGACGAGCTTCACCAAGATCTTCGTCGTCCTCGCCCTGACGCGGAACGCGCTCGGCCTGCAGGGCGTGCCGCCCAACCAGGTGCTGGCCGGCCTCGCGCTCTTCCTCAGCCTCTTCGTCATGGCGCCCGTGCTGGGTGACATCAACGACGTCGGCGTCCAGCCCTACCTCGACGGCACGGCGACGTTCTCGCAGGCCGTGGAGTGGGGCACCGTGCCGCTGCGTGAGTTCATGCTCGGCCAGACCCGCGAGGCGGACCTGGCGCTCACCACGCGGGCCGCGGACCAGGTGAACCCGGAGTCGCCCGAGACGGTGCCGATGACCACGCTCATCCCGGCGTTCATGCTCTCCGAGCTGCGCTCCGCGTTCATCATCGGCTTCGTCGTCTTCGTGCCGTTCCTGGTCATCGACCTGGTCGTCTCGGCCTCGCTGATGTCGATGGGCATGATGATGCTGCCGCCGGTCATGGTGTCCCTGCCGTTCAAGCTCCTCCTCTTCGTCCTCGTCGACGGCTGGGGCCTCATCGTCACGGCGCTGGTCGGGAGCTACGGGTGAACACCACCGCGGTCCTCGACATCGGGATGCAGGCGCTGGTCCTCGCGGGCAAGCTCTGCGCGCCCGTCCTGGTCACGGCGCTCGTCGTCGGCTTCACCGTGTCCCTGCTGCAGTCGATCACCCAGATCCAGGAGGTGACGCTGAGCTTCGTGCCCAAGGCCCTCGCGGTCGCGGTCGCGCTCCTCGTCGCGGGCCACTGGATGATCTCGGAGACCGTCGCCTTCACGCACGAGATGTTCGAGCGCATCCCCACGCTCCTCGGGGGCTGAGCCGTGGGCGTGACCATCCCCCTCGCGTGGCTCGAGGTCGTCATGCTCGCGGGCGTGCGCATCGCCGCGTTCCTGGTGATCGCCCCGCCGTTCGCCCACCGGGCCATCCCGGGGCAGGTCAAGGCCATGCTCGCCGTCGGCCTGGGCGTGCTCGCCGCGCCCGGCGCGACGGCGGCCGCCGGGCCCGAGCTCGGCACGGCGATCGCGACGGGGACGGCGCGCTTCCTGGGCGACGTCGTGCTGCAGGTGCTCGTCGGGGCCGCGCTGGGCTTCCTCGTGGCCCTCGTGTTCTCCGCCGTGCAGGCGGCCGGCACGCTCATCGACCTGTTCGGCGGGTTCCAGCTCGCCGCCGCCTTCGACCCCATGAGCATGAGCAACGGCGCGCAGTTCACGCGCCTGTACCAGCTCACCGCGATCGTCCTGCTCTTCGCCTCGGACGCCCACCACATCGTCATCGCCGGGCTCGTGCGCAGCTTCGAGGCGCTGCCGCTCGGCACGCCGCTCGACCTCGCCGCGATGGCCGAGACCATCACGCACGGGCTGACCGACATGTTCCTCGCCGCCCTCCAGGTCGCCGGGCCGCTCATCGCGGTGCTCTTCCTGGCCGACGTCGGCCTCGGCCTGCTCACGCGCGTCGCGCCCGCGCTCAACGCGTTCGCCCTCGGTTTCCCGCTGAAGATCCTGCTCACGGTCCTGCTCGGCGTCACCGCGTACCTCGCGCTGCCGCAGGTCGTGGCGTCGCTGACGGACGCGGCGATCACGGACCTCGGGCGGGTGACGCGATGAGCTCCGGCGGCGAGGACAAGTCCGAGAAGGCCACACCCAAGCGGATGAAGCAGCTGCGCCGCGACGGCGCGCTGCAGCGCTCGCAGGACGTCTCCGCGTGGCTCGGCATCGGCACGGGTGCGCTCATGCTGCCGATGGTGCTCGGCGCCGGCTCGGGCGCGGCGACCGACCAGCTCGCCGTCGTGCGCGACGCCATCGCCGACCCCACCCCCGAGATCGCGGTCGCCGCGCTGTGGCAGGGCATGGGGTCGATCCTCTCGACGCTCGCTCCGCTCATGGCCGTGGTCGTCATCGCGGCGATCGCCGCGTCGGCCGCCCAGGGCGGGCTCCACATCTCGAGCAAGAAGCTCAAGCCGTCCTTCAAGCAGTTCAACCTCGCGAAGGGCGTCAAGAACACGTTCGGCCCCCAGGCGGGGTGGAACGGCGCCAAGGCGGCGCTCAAGACGGCGGCCATCGGGCTGGTGCTGTGGACGGTCGTCCAGGGCTTCGTGCCGATGCTGCTCGGCTCGGGCACGCACTCGCTGTCCCAGATCCTCGCCGCCGCGGGCGGCGGCGTGGCGGACGTCATCCGCACGGCCGTGGTCGCGGGCCTCGTGCTCGCCGCCCTCGACGTCCTCGTGGTCATGAAGCGCAACCGCAAGCAGTCGCGCATGACCAAGAAGGAGATCAAGGACGAGCACAAGCAGTCCGAGGGCGACCCGCTGCTCAAGGGCGCGATCCGCTCCAAGCAGATCGCGATGAGCCGCAACCGCATGATCGCGGAGGTCGCCACGGCCGACGTCGTCCTGGTCAACCCGACGCACGTCGCCGTCGCGCTGCGCTACGAGCCCGGCAAGGGCGCGCCGCGCGTGGTCGCGAAGGGCTCCGGCCACGTCGCCGCGCGCATCCGCGCGGTCGCGGGCGACAAGCGTGTCCCGATGGTCGAGGACGTCCCGCTGGCCCGCGCCCTGCACGCGGCGTGCGAGCTGGGCCAGGAGGTCCCGTCCCACCTGTTCGTCGCCGTCGCGAAGGTCCTCGCCTTCGTCATGGCCCTGCGCCGCCGCGGCTCCGCGGCGGGCACCCACCGGGCCCCCGGCGGGCCGACCCGCCTGGAGGCCGCATGAGCGCCCCGACCGTCACGACGCAGGAGGACCCCCGATGAAGGCCAAGCAGATCATGGCCCTGGGCGTGCCCGTCGGCGTCGTCGGCATCGTCCTGCTGCTCGTCGTGCCGCTGCCGGCGGCGCTGCTCGACGTGCTGCTCGTCCTCAACATCACGATCTCGCTCGTGGTGCTGCTGACCAGCATGTACGTCAAGCGCCCGCTCGACTTCTCGGTGTTCCCGTCGCTCCTGCTGGTCCTGACCCTGTTCCGCCTCGGCCTCAACGTGGCCTCCACGCGGCTCGTGCTGCGTGACGGCTTCGCGGGCGAGGTCATCGAGGCGTTCGGCCACTTCGTCGTCGGCGGCTCGATCGTCATCGGCCTCGTGATCTTCCTGATCCTCGTGGTCATCCAGTTCGCCGTCATCACCAACGGCGCGGGCCGCGTGGCCGAGGTCGGCGCCCGCTTCACGCTCGACGCGATGCCCGGCAAGCAGATGGCGATCGACGCGGACCTCAACTCGGGCCTCATCGACGAGGACACCGCGCGCAAGCGCCGCGCGGACGTCGCCGCCGAGGCCGACTTCTACGGCGCGATGGACGGTGGCTCCAAGTTCGTCAAGGGCGACGCCATCGCGGGCATCATCATCACGGTCATCAACCTGCTCGGCGGGTTCGCGATCGGCATGATGCAGATGGGCATGTCCGCGGGGGAGGCGCTCGAGCGGTTCAGCCTCCTGACCATCGGCGACGGCCTCGTCACCCAGATCCCCGCCCTGCTGATGTCCGTCTCCACCGGTCTCATCGTCACGCGTGCCACCGCCGAGGCGGACATGGGCACCGCGGCCGGCTCGCAGCTGACCCAGTCGCGGACCGCGCTGCAGATCGCCGGCGCCGCCGCGATCGCCCTCGCGCTGATCCCCGGCCTGCCCAAGATCCCGTTCGTGCTCGTCGGCGCGCTCCTGCTCGTGGGCGCGTGGCGCGTCGGCATCTCCCAGGCTGCCGCTGCCGCGGCAGAGGTGGCAGACGTCGCCGACCCGACGCGTCCCGCGCAGGCCGAGACGCCCGAGGCCCTCATCGAGCAGATGCGCGTGCACGCGCTGGAGATCCTGCTCGCGCCGGACCTCGTGGACATGGTGGGCTCCGGCACCGACCAGGACCTGCTGGCGCGCGTGCGCGGCCTGCGGCGCAAGGTCGCGATGGAGCTCGGCTTCGTCGTCCCGCCGGTGCGCACGCGCGACTCGGTGGACCTGCCGCGCTCGACCTACGCCGTGCGGATCGCTGGCGTGGAGGTGGGCCGCGGCGAGGCGCCGGGCGGCCGCCTGCTCGCGCTCGGCGACAACCTCGAGGGCATCGGCGGCACGCCTGTCGTCGAGCCCGTCTTCGGGCTGCCGGGCAAGTGGATCCCCGCCGAGCTGCGCCACTCGGCCGAGATGATGGGCGCGACGGTCGTCGACCGGGTCTCGGTGCTCATCACCCACCTCGGCGCGATCATCGACGCCAACGCCTCGCGCCTGCTCTCCCGCGAGGACGTGCGCGTGCTGACGGAGGGCGTCAAGCAGGTCAACCCGTCGGTCGTCGAGGAGCTCGTGCCCAACCTGCTGACGCTCGGCGAGATCCAGCGCGTGCTGCAGGGCCTGCTCGCCGAGCAGGTCCCGGTGCGCGACCTCTCGCGCATCTACGAGGGCCTGACGCTGCGCGCGAAGGTCAGCACGGACCCCGAGGGCCTGGTCGAGGCCGCGCGCCGCGCGCTCGGGCCTGCGCTCGCGGCGCCGTACGCGCAGGACGGCGTGCTCCGCGTCGTGACCCTCGACCCCTCCCTCGAGCAGCAGCTCGTCGAGTCCGTGCGTCCGGGCGACGGCGGCTCCCAGCTGCTGGTCGACCCGAACCGGCTCGAGCGCCTCCTCGCCTCGCTGCGCCAGGTCGTCGCGCAGGGCGAGGCGAGCGGCCGGGAGGCGGTGCTCGTGTGCGCCCCCGCCCTGCGGCCCGCCCTGCGCCGTACGGTGGCGCTGGCGCTCCCGCGCCTGGCGGTGCTCTCCTACGGCGAGGTCACCGGTGCCGGCCTGCAGATCGAGACCGTGGGGGTGCTGAGCGATGCCCACGCGATTGCTGCTTGACGGTGAGGACCTGCGCTCGCTGATGCTGCGGGTCAAGACCGAGATGGGTCCGGGCGCCCGCATCGTCAAGGCGGAGCGGATCCGCACCGGCGGCATCGGCGGGTTCTTCGCCAAGGAGCACTACGAGCTGACCGTCGAGGTCCCGGACGCGCCCCACCGCGTGCACCCCGGCCGCCGGATCCACCAGCGCGGCGCGCGGCCCGGCGACGCGGCCGGGGCCGACGGCGGCGCGGCGGGCATCGAGGCG
>NZ_JACEXH010000180.1:0-6199 GCF_014525465.1 Actinotalea sp. JY-7885
GGACCGCACCCCGGGCGTCGGGGCCGCCGTGGGCGCGGCGGCCTCCTGCGGGGTCGTCACGACCTCGGCGAGGACGGCCGCGCGCACGTGGTCGGGCGCGGGCGTCGCGGAGGCGCCTGCCAGCTCGGCGACGGTGGCGCGGAGCTCTGCCAGCTCGGCGGCGGCGTCCGCGTCGCGCGCGACGAGGTGCTCGACGGCGCGACGCTCGAGGTCGTCGACGGCGTCGAGCGCGTAGGCGGCGAGCAGGTCGCGCGGGCTCGCGTCCATGCCGTCGCCACCGTCCGTGACGTCGTCGTCGCGTGCACCGCCGCGGGGTCCGTCGGGGTCCCGGTGGGTCATGCCGCCACCCCCAGGCAGTCGCGCAGCCGGATCAGCCCGTCGCGGATGCGGCTCTTGACGGTGGGGAGCGCGGCGTCGAGCTCCTCCGCGACCTCGCGGTAGGTGCGCCCGCCGTAGTACGCGAGCACGACGGCGTCGCGCTGGGTGTCGGTCAGGGTGCCGAGGCAGCCGCGGACACGCGCACGTTCCATCGTGTCCTCCACCTCCTGCGAGACGACGTCGAACGGCGCGTGGTGCTCGCGGTCCAGTGCGCGCTGGTCGCGGTCGCGCTGGGCCTGGACGGCCCGGACGCGGTCGACCGCACGGCGGTGGGCGAGCACGAGGACCCACGTGCGGACCGTGCCCTGGGCCCGGTCGTAGCGGGCCGCCGTGCGCCACACCTCCAGCATGACCTCCTGGCTCACCTCGGCGGCGTGGTCCGGGTCCCGCAGGACGGACCGCGCGACGCCGTGGACACCCGGGGAGACGAGGTCGTACAGGTGCGCGAAGGCCTGCTGGTCGCCTCGGGCGACGGCCGCCATGAGCACCTCCGCGCCCGGGCCGGGCGCCTCGTCGGTGCCGGGAGCGTGGGCCACCCACCGAGTCTGCCAGGCGGCGGGCGGACCGCACGGTCGGGACGAGGGCATGCAGGTGGTGCGGGCCGACCCACGGCCCGCACCACCTCGCGCGCGGGTCCGGTCAGCCGACGAGCGCGACCTTCAGCGAGTCGATGGCGCCCGCGAGCGTCTCGACGTGGTGGGTCAGTCCTTCGGCGACGGTGTCCGCCGGCAGCTCCCCGGCGCTCACCTCGGCGAAGAAGGCGCCGGCGGCCGGCCGGTAGCCGTCGAGGGCGACGAGCGCGGCCTGCGCGCCCTCGGTGTCGTCCCCGGCCGTCGCGACCGCGTAGTCGACGAAGTACCCGATGTGCTCACGCCACAGGTCGAGGAACGCCTCGCCGTGCTCCGGACCCGCGAGCGAGCCGACGGCCTCGGACAACGCGACGGAGTTGCCGTCGAGCTCCGCGGCGGCGGCCGCGAAGGCCGGCGACCCGGTCGCGCCGTCGTCCGTGTAGGCGGTGAAGACCGCGGTGCTCGCGAGGTAGACGTGCTCCTGGAGCAGCTGCGTCAGGCCGGCGCGCAGCGTCGAGGCGGCGTCGGCCGGGTCGCCCTCGAGGTCCAGCGCCGTGTCGAGCCCGCCCGCGATCGTGCCGGCCGCCATGGCGACGTGCTCCGAGGCGTCCTGGAGCTTGGCGTAGGCGGTCGGGTCGCCCGCCGCGAGGGCGTCGATCGCCGCGCCGAGCGTGGTGATGTGCATGCCGAGCGACTCGGTGATGGCCGCGGCCGGGAGGTTGCCGGCGCTGATCTCCTCGAAGAACTGGCCGGCCGAGACGGTGTACGCCTGCAGGTCGGCCAGGGCCTGGTCCTTGCCGGCCTGGTCCTCGCCCTTCGCCGCCACGGCGTAGTCGACGAAGTTGCCGACGTGCGAGCGCCAGAGCTCGAGGAACGCGGCTCCCTTCTCGGGGCCGGCGAGGCTGCCGATCGCCTCCGAGAGGTCCACCGAGTTGGCGTCGAGGGTCGCGGCAGCGGCCTCGAACTCCGGCGAGTCCGGTGCTGTCGCGTAGGCCGTGGCGACGGCCGTCCCGGCCAGGTACACGTGCTCCTGGAGCAGAGCGGTGAGCTCCGAGCGCAGGTCCGCCGCGGCCGAGCCGACGTCGCCCTCCGTGCCCGTCGCCGCGGCCAGGCCGGTCGCGAGCGTGAGGGCGGTCGGGGCCATGTGCTGCGCCGCGGTGCGGGCGTCCGCGAACGGGTCGCCCGTGCTCATCGGCACGATCGCCGCCTCGGTCATCTCCATGTCCTCGGACTCGGCGACGGGCGCCCGGCCGGTCTCGTCCGCGGCGGGCGTCCCCGCCGAGCAGGACGTGAGGGCGAGGGAGGCCGCCACCGCGGCCACGACGGCGGCGGTGCGGGTGGTGCGGGTGGGGGTGCGCATGAGGTGCTCCTGAGGTGGTCGGGCGTCGTGTGACGGTGCTGTCGGAGGTGGTTCGGAGCAGCACCCCCGTCGGATGGGTCGCGCCGTGGAGCCGCCGGTGCCGATGGGGCGCCGGGACCAAACGCGGGGTGTGCGGTGTTGGGCTCGGTGACGCGGACGTACGCTCGACGACGTCCGCCCGACGAGGAGGCCAGAGCATGGGTTACGAGGTCACGAGGTCCGACGCGGAGTGGCGCGAGGAGCTCTCGCCCGAGGAGTTCGCGGTGCTGCGCCAGGCGGGTACCGAACGCCCCTGGACCGGCGAGCTGCTCGACGAGAAGCGCGTGGGTACGTACGCGTGCCGGGCGTGCGGGCAGGAGCTCTTCCAGGCCGAGACCAAGTTCGACTCGCACTGCGGCTGGCCGAGCTTCTACGCCCCGAAGGCGGGCGACGCCGTCGAGCTCCTCGAGGACCGCAGCCTGGGCATGGTGCGCACCGAGGTCCGCTGCGCGCGCTGCGGCTCCCACCTGGGCCACCTGTTCGACGACGCCCCGCAGACGCCCACGGGCGACCGGTACTGCATGAACTCGGTCTCGCTGACGTTCGCGCCGCAGGGCGGCGCCGCGTGAGCCGGCCGCACACCGCCGGGGGGCGCCCGTGAGCGAGCGGCGCCACCCCCGACGCCCCGCGATGCTCGACCCGCGCGCGGCCGACGAGCTGCCCGGCGACGTCGACCCCGCCGTGCGCGCCGAGGTGGCCCACACCACCGCGAACGCGCTGGTGCACCAGGGCCGTGCGGCGGAGGACCCCGAGATCGTCGCCCGGCTGGTCCGCCTGGTGGAGGCCGAGGGCCTCGACACCGTCGCGGGGATGTGGGCCGACAGCCCGGCGAACACGCTGCCCGGCTCGCTGTGGCGGCTGTACGTGCTCCGGGAGATGGTGCGCCGCGACGCGCCGACCATCTCCGAGCGCTACCGGATGGGCGTCGCGCGCGCCGAGGTCCACGACGCGGTGGCTGGCGTGGCCAGCCCGCCCGGCCCCGCCGAGGTGACGGAGGTCGTCGACGCCGTGCTGTCGGGCGTCTACGCCGGGGACCTCGCCGTCGCCCTCGAGCGCGGGGCGGCCTTCTGCCGCGTCCTCGCCACCGGGGCGGCGATCGACGCCGACTACCACGACGAGCACGACACCGACCTCGCGGGCCGCATGACCCACGGGGCCTCGGGCCTCGTGCGCACGGCCGAGGAGCTGGAGCACGCCGCGCAGCTGTGGCGCGCGGGCGTCCTGGACTAGGCGTCGCTGCCGCGGCGCCGCGGCGCCGCGGCCCGCGGGCCCGGCTCGGGGTGAGATGCCTCACCCTGGCGGGGGTCGCCCCCGGGGGCGCCGCGGGTAAAATGGTGAGCGACGTCGGGCCGCGGTAGCCCCGGGCTCCACACAGAGCCGCTTCGAGCGGCCTTCGCGCCGACAGGCGCTCTGCGGTCCGGCGTCATCACTACCGCACCTCACATCGATGCTCACCGAGGTGTCCCGGGACACCGCGCTGTGGCCGGGGCGACACCCGGCGGGTTGTACGTTCACCGCGCGGCTGCCCTAGCCTGTGCAGGACCGACACCCCTCCAGACGGAGAACTTCTGTGCGCCTGACTCCGCGCAACACCACCTTCTTCGACCTCCTGGCCGAGTCCGCTCGTCACCTCGTGACCGGCGCGGACCTGCTCAGCCAGCTGCTGGGGGCCGAGCGCTCCGGGCGGAAGGCGATCGCCGACCAGCTCCGCGATGCCGAGCACGCCGCCGACGAGTCGACGCACTCGATCATGCGCCAGCTCAACCAGACGTTCGTCACGCCGTTCGACCGCGACGACATCTACGCGCTCGCGTCCGGCCTCGACGACTGCATGGACCACATGGAGGAGGCCGGGGACCTCATCGTCCTCTACAAGCTCGACGCCCTCCCGGCGCTGGTCAGCGACCAGGTCGACGTCCTGCGCCGGTGCGCCGAGCTCACCGCCGACGCGATGCCGCGGCTGCGCTCGATGAAGGACCTCAACGAGTACTGGGTCGAGATCAACCGCCTCGAGAACCAGGCCGACCGCACGTACCGCAAGCTGCTCGCCGAGATGTTCAACGACGGGACCGACGCGATCGAGCTCATGAAGCTCAAGGAGGTCGTCGACGCCTTCGAGGCCGCCGCCGACTCGTTCGAGAAGGTCGCGAACCACGTCGAGACCATCGCGCTCAAGGAGTCCTGAGCTCCGGTGGAACTCGCGCTCGTCGTCGTCGTCGTCGCCTTCGCCCTCGGCTTCGACTACACCAACGGCTTCCACGACGCCGCCAACGCGATCGCGACCTCGGTCTCGACGCGTGCGCTGACGCCCCGCGCGGCGCTCATCATGGCTGCCGTCTTCAACATGATCGGCGCGCTCCTGGGGACCGGCATCGCCGAGACCATCGGCAGCGGCATCATCGACGTCTCCGAACGGCCGGCGCACACCGCGCTGATCATGGTGTTGTCGGCCGTCATCGGCGCGATCGTGTGGAACCTCATCACGTGGTGGTTCGGCATGCCGTCGTCGTCCTCGCACGCGCTCATCGGGGCGCTCACGGGCGTGGGCCTGGCCTCCGGCATCACGGTGCACTGGGAGGTCATCCTCAACAAGGTCGTCATCCCGATGCTGCTCTCGCCGGTGGTCGGCTTCGGCCTCGCCTTCGTGCTCATGGTCGGGCTGCTCTGGCTGTTCAAGAACGCCAACCCGCACAAGGTCACGCGGCGTTTCCGCATCGCGCAGACGGCGTCGGCCGCCGCGATGGCGCTGGGCCACGGCCTGCAGGACGCGCAGAAGACGATGGGTGTCATCGTCCTCGCGCTCGTCGCGGGCGGGTACCAGGACACCCACGACATCCCGCTCTGGGTCAAGATCGCCGCGGCGCTGGCGATCAGTGCGGGCACCTACTCCGGCGGCTGGCGCATCATGCGCACGCTCGGCCGCAAGGTGATCGAGCTCGACCCGGCGCGCGGGTTCGTGGCGGAGTCGGTCGCGGCGGGCGTGCTCTACACGACGGCCTTCGTCTTCCAGGCGCCCATCTCGACGACGCAGACCATCACGTCCGCGATCATGGGCGTCGGTGCGACGAAGCGGCTCTCCGCGGTGCGCTGGGGCGTCGCCGGCAACATCGCCGTCGCGTGGGTCCTGACGATCCCCGCTGCCGCGGCGGTCGCGGCCGGCATGTTCTTCCTGCTCGACGCCATCATCGGCTGAGCGGGTCGTCCGGCTCCCCGCTGGGGGGCCGGTGGATCTCGAACGCCACGGCCCGCGCCGAGCGGTCCAGGTGCGCGACGACGGCCTCGCCGGGTCGCAGCCACGGGTTCTCGGCCGGCAGCTCGCCCGACGTCCACCTCCGGCCGCTGGCCGCGAGGGCGGCGAGCACCGTCGGGAGCACCGGGCGGTGCGTGCACACCGCCACCGCGCCCGCGCCGTCGGCGACGAGCGCCGAGGCCACCTCGCGCGCACCCGACGGGTCGTCCCGGTACGCGTCCTGCGAGAGCACGACCTCCTGGCGCAGGGCGGCGCCGCTGGCCTCCACGTACGGCGCCACGGTCTGCAGGCACCGTGACCACGGGCTCGTCACGACCTCCGAGACGCCGAACGCCGCGAGCACCGGCACGAGCGCCTCGGCCTGCGCGACGCCGTCGCCGGTCAGCGGACGGCTCGCGTCCGAGCCGTCCCAGCGCCCCCGCTTGACCGCCTGGCCGTGGCGGGCGACCGCGAGCGCCCGCGTGGCCAGGCGCCCGCGCTCCCACAGGTCCACCACGCCCGCCAGCGGCGCCCGGTCCGCTCGGCGTGTGAGCAGGTCCGCGGCGGTCGGGGCGCTCACCCAGACGAGGTCGTCGATCTCCGTCAGCTCGGCGCGCGGCACCG
>NZ_JACEXH010000181.1:0-6196 GCF_014525465.1 Actinotalea sp. JY-7885
GAGGGCGCCGACGCTGCCGCGCCCGCGGCGTCCGGGCCGGCCGCCCCCGACCAGCCGGGGGCGCCGTCCGGGACGGGCGGCGAACCGACCACGGAGCCGCCGAGCGAGCCCGCCGGCGACCAGACGCAGGTGGTGCCCCCGTCGGGGCCCGACGCCGGTACCCGCAGCGGATCGCCGATCGACGGGTTCGAGGAGGAGACGCGGCGTCGGCGGTGGCCGCGTGCGCTCGGCATCGCGGCGGCCGTCGTCGTCGTCCTCGCCGGGGCGTACGTCGGTGCGCTCTGGTTCTGGGCCGATCGCGTGCCGCCGGGCACGACGGTGGCCGGCGTGGAGATCGGCGGCCTGGACGCCGCAACGGCCCAGGAGACGCTCACCGACGCGCTCGCCGCTGCGACCACGGAGCCGATCCCCGTCGCCGCCGGCGAGAACCGGACCACCATCGACCCCGCCGTCGCGGGGCTCTCCCTCGACGCCCCGGCGACCGTCGCGTCCGTCACGGGCTTCGACCTGCGGCCGCAGCGCCTGTGGCAGCAGGTCTTCGGCGCCGGACCCGCCGCGCCGGTGACCGACGTCGACGAGGACGCGCTCGGCAGCGCGGTCGAGGACGCCGCGGCCGCGCTCCGCGTGGAGCCCGTCGACGGCACGGTCCTGTTCGTCGACGGCCAGCCGGCGACGACCGCCCCCGTCGAGGGGATCGCGATCGACCCCGACGAGGCCACCGAGACGGTCCTCGAGGGCTGGCTCACCGCGGCACGCCCGCTCGAGCTGCCCACGGAGGTCGCCGAGCCGGAGATCGGGCAGGACGAGGTCGACCGCGCGCTCGCGGAGGTGGCCCGCCCGCTCGTCGCGGCGCCCGTCGTGGTCGCGATCGCCGACCAGCTCGCCGAGCTGCCGCCCGACGTGCTCGCGTCGACCGCGTCGTTCGTGCCGGAGGGCTCGCGGCTCGAGCTCGTGATGAACGGCGAGGCCCTCGTCGAGGAGGTCACGGCCCGGACGACCGGCCTGCTCACCAACCCCTCCGACGGCTCCTTCGCGTTCCAGGACGGCGTGCCGGTCATCGTGCCCGGGACGCCCGGCACCACGATCGACCCGGCCGCTCTGGCGTCGGCCGTCGCCGAGGCGGGCACCGGCGCCGACCGCACCGCGCCCGTCGAGCTCGTCCAGGTCGCTCCCACGCAGGGCGAGGCCGAGCTCCAGGCCCTGGGCGTCGTCGAGGTCGTGGGGGAGTTCTCCACGAACCTGACCAACGACTACGTCCGCACCCAGAACCTCATCAACGGCGCCGCGAAGATCAACGGCACGCTGGTCCGGCCGGGGGAGACGTTCAGCCTGATCGAGGCGCTCGGCCCGGTCGACGGCGCCCACGGCTTCCACCAGGCGGGGGCCATCGTCAACGGCCTCCACCAGGACGCGTGGGGCGGCGGCCTCTCGCAGCTCTCGACGACGACGTACAACGCCGCGTTCCTGGCGGGCTACGAGGACGTCGAGCACAAGCCCCACAGCGAGTGGTTCAGCCGCTACCCCGAGGGTCGGGAGGCGACGATCTTCATCCCCACGCTCGACATGAAGTGGAAGAACAACACGCCCTACGGCGCGCTGGTGCAGGCGTGGGTCGGGGACGGCAAGACGCACGTGCGGATCTGGAGCACCAAGTACTGGACGGTCGAGCACAGCACGAGCGCTCGTTCCAACCAGGTCTCGCCGACGACGACGTACTCCCAGGACCCGCGCTGCGAGCCGCAGTCGGCCGGCAACGGGGGCTTCCGGGTCACGGTGTACCGGAAGGTCTCGCGCGACGGCGTGGTCCACGAGGAGCGGTCGTGGCCGGTCACCTACCGCCCGCAGAACCAGGTCGTCTGCGGGCCGCCGCCCGCCGGCTGAGCCGCGTCAGTCGCCGCGCGGCCGCTCCCGGCGCGCCGGCGCGGGCGGGACGACCTTGCCCAGCGCGATGTCGGGCGCGGGCACGTCCACGTCGCCGCGGCGCGTGCGCACCACCACGTGCGCCGCGTCGGCCGCGAGGAGCTCGCCCAGCACGTCGGTGAAGCCACCCTCGGGCAGGCGGCGCCGGACGACGACCCGCGCGCCGACGGGCCACGCGGTCCACGGACCGGGTGGTGGGCCGGGCGGCGGAGAGGGGGGCACGTGGGGGATACTAGGCGCGGCGCGCCAGCGCCCACCTCGCCGACCAGGCAGCCGCCTCTGGAGGGACCACCAGTGACCTACGTGATCGCCCAGCCGTGTGTGGACGTCAAGGACAAGGCCTGCATCGAGGAGTGTCCGGTCGACTGCATCTACGAGGGCAAGCGGTCGCTGTACATCCACCCCGACGAGTGCGTCGACTGCGGCGCGTGCGAGCCGGTCTGCCCCGTCGAGGCCATCTACTACGAGGACGACGTCCCCGGGCAGTGGAGCGAGTACTACAAGGCCAACGTCGAGTTCTTCGACGTCCTGGGCTCGCCCGGTGGCGCCGCCAAGCTCGGCGAGATCGACCGCGACCACCCGATCATCGCCGTGCTGCCGCCGCAGAACGGCACCGCGTGAGCACGACGCTGGCCCGCCGGCGCGCGACCGGGCGCCGGGCGGTCTGAGTGGGCCTGCGCACCACCGACCTGCCCGAGTTCCCCTGGGACACGCTCGCGCCGTACGCGGCGACGGCGCGTGCCCACCCCGACGGCATCGTCGACCTCTCGGTCGGCACCCCCGTCGACCCCACCCCCGCCGTCGTCCAGGACGCGCTCGCCGCGGCCGCCGACGCGCCGGGGTACCCGACCGTCCACGGGCCTGCCGCCCTGCGCGAGGCCGTCGCCGCCTGGTACGCCCGCCGCCGCGGCGTCCCGGACCTCGACCCGGCCGCCGTCCTGCCCACGGTGGGCTCCAAGGAGCTCGTCGCGTGGCTCCCGTCGATGCTCGGCCTCGGCGCGGGCGACGTGGTCGTCCACCCCGAGACCGCCTACCCGACCTACGACGTGGGCGCGCGCCTCGCGGGCGCGCAGCCGCTGCCGGCCGACGACGTCGCCGCCTGGGCCGACCGCGGCGACGTCCGCCTGGTGTGGGTGAACTCGCCGGGCAACCCCACGGGTCGCGTGCTGGGCGTCGAGCAGCTGCGCGAGGTCGTCGAGGCCGCGCGGCGCATCGGCGCCGTCGTGGCCGGCGACGAGTGCTACGCGCTGCTGCCCTGGGAGCGCCCCTGGACCGCGGACGGCGTCCCGAGCGTCCTCGACCCCCGCGTCACGGGTGGCAGCCACGCGGGCGTGCTCGCGGTGCACTCGCTGTCGAAGCAGTCCAACCTCGCCGGGTACCGCGCGGCGTGGGTGGCGGGCGACCCCGCTGTGGTCGCACCGCTCGTGGAGCTGCGCCGCCACGCCGGGATGATGGTGCCCGCGCCGGTCCAGGCGGCCATGATCGCCGCCCTGTCCGACGACGCGCACGTCGACGCCCAGCGTCAGCGGTACCGCCGTCGTCGCACGGTGCTGCGCGACGCCGTGCAGGCCGCCGGTCTGGAGGTCGACGGCTCCGACGCCGGCCTGTACCTGTGGGCCCGGGCCGCCGGCGCGGGCCAGGACTGCTGGGGGACCGTGGCGGACCTCGCCGACCTCGGGATCCTGGTCGCGCCGGGAGCCTTCTACGGCCCGGCGGGGGCGCGGCACGTGCGCATCGCCCTGACCGCCTCCGACGACGACGTCGCGCGCGCGGCTGCTCGCCTCACCGGGGCCTGAGGCGCTACGCTTGACCCAGATTTGACCCCACCAAGAGGATTCGGCGGGGTGGGGAGCCCGCGCGAGGCCCGTCGCACCGGCCCGGTGTGACAGGCATCACGCCGCTCTCGGGACGTTCGGCCCCTTCTCGATGAGGTGGCCGGCGCACGTCGCAGGTACCGTCATCCTGGCCGACGAGGGCCATCACGCACGTCAGGACTGCTACGCCGAGGTACACCCCAGCGTGCGGTCCCCTCGAGGAGGAACCCCATGACCGAGACTGCGACGAGCCGGACCAGCCCCGTCGAGCTCAAGATCGGCGAGAAGAACGTCGAGCTCCCCGTGGTCGACGCCGCGATCGGCAACGACGGGATCGTCGTGTCGTCGCTGCTCAAGCAGACCGGTCTGGTGACCGTCGACCCCGGCTTCATGAACACCGCGTCGTGCGAGTCGGAGATCACCTACATCGACGGCGACGAGGGCGTCCTGCTCTACCGCGGGTACCCGATCGAGCAGCTCGCCGAGCAGTCGTCCTTCCTCGAGGTGGCCTACCTCCTGACGCACGGCGAGCTCCCGTCCGCGGACCAGCTCTCCGGCTTCGTGGAGCGCATCGAGCGCCACACGCACCTGCACGACAACTTCAAGGCGCTCATCGGTGCCTTCCCGACGAACGCGCACCCCATGGCCGTCCTGTCGAGCGCCGTGTCCGCCCTGCCGGGCTACTACCCGGAGAGCGTCGACCCGTTCGACCCGGCCACCGTCGAGCTCGCGACGGTGCTGCTCCTCGCGAAGACCCCGACGATCGCCGCCTACGCCCACCGGCGCGCGCTCGGCCAGGAGATGATCGGCCCGGACCGCGGTCGCGGCTACGTCGCGGACTTCCTGCGGATGGCGTTCCAGCCCAACGGCACGCCGTACGACGTCGACCCGGCCATGGTCAAGGCGCTCGACGTGCTGCTCCTGCTCCACGCCGACCACGAGCAGAACTGCTCGACGTCGACGGTGCGCATCGTCGGCTCGAGCCACGCCAACCTCTACGCCTCCGTCTCGGCCGGCATCAACGCCCTCTCGGGCCCGCTGCACGGCGGCGCCAACGAGGCGGTCCTGCGGATGCTCACCGAGATCCAGCAGGGCGGCGGCGACGCCAGCGACTTCATGCGCCGCGTGAAGAACAAGGAGGACGGCGTCCGCCTGATGGGCTTCGGCCACCGGGTCTACAAGAACTACGACCCCCGCGCCGCCATCGTGAAGAAGGCCGCGGACGACGTCCTGCAGGCGCTCGGCGCCCGCGACGACCTCCTCGACATCGCCATGGGCCTGGAGGAGATCGCGCTCAACGACGAGTACTTCATCGAGCGCAAGCTCTACCCGAACGTCGACTTCTACACGGGCCTGCTCTACAAGGCGATGGGCTTCCCGACGCAGATGTTCACGCCGCTCTTCGCGGTCGGCCGGATGCCGGGCTGGATCGCGCAGTGGCGCGAGATGATGACGGACCCGCAGACGAAGATCGGCCGCCCGCGGCAGATCTACACGGGCCCGACCACGCGCGACTACGCGCCGGTCGAGTCCCGCTGACGCCCCGCCGAGCCCGCTGAGGGCTCAGCCCGCGAGGGTGATCCGGACGACGCCTGTCGGCACCGGGTCACCCTCCGCGGCGTCCCAGGCGCCGCCGTCGCGGTCCCACGCCGTGGCGCCGTGCTGGACCAGCACGACGTCGTGCGGGGCGGCCACCGAGACGGCCCAGTGGGCCACGATCCAGGCCATGCGCTCGGCGTCCTCGTCGGACCCGAGCACGCCGGCGTCGACGTCCAGCGTTGCCCCGCCCTCGTCCGCGGCGCCGTGCGTCAGCGGCAGGCCCCCGAGGTCGCGCTCGACCCTGGCGGCCATCGCCGCGGGGTCACCCGCAGCCTCGGGCGGCGGCAGGGTGCACGTGAGGGCGCCCGGCGCGTAGCCGTACATCGCCGAGGCCCACGCGCGCGCGGACGCCTCGTGCTGCGCGTACGCGTCGGGGAAGCCCGACCGCTGGACGGCCTGCGCGGCCTCCGTGACGGCCATCTCCTCGTAGCCGGCGACCTTCACGAGGCCGTCGTAGAACGCGTTCGTGGCGTAGACGGGGTCCATCACCTGCTCGGGGGTGCCCCAGCCCTGCGAGGGCCGCTGCTGGAAGATGCCGAGCGAGTCGCGGTCCCCGTAGTCGATGTTGCGGAGCCGGGACTCCTGCATGCCGGTCGCGATGGCGATCGTCGTGGCGCGCGCCGGCAGGCCACGCCGCACGCTCGTGGCCGCGAGCAGCGCCGCGGTGTCCGCCTGGTCGGTCTCGAGGTACCAGTCGGTGCCCTCGAGCGTCGCGGCGCAGCGCACCACGAGCGGCTCGGTGTCCAGGTGTCCCAGGTAGGCGGCGACCCCGAGGCCGGCCCCGGTGGCCACGGCGGCGAAGGCCGCCGTCCCGGCGACCGCGCGCACGACCCGGCCGCGGCGGCGGGGCGCTCGTCCGCGCG
>NZ_JACEXH010000017.1:0-27434 GCF_014525465.1 Actinotalea sp. JY-7885
CTCGCGCGCCTGGGCGCCCCCGGAGCGGTGCTCACGGATGGCGCTGACCAGGTCGCTCTTGCGCATGGCGGACGTGCGGGGGACGCCCAGCTCGGCGGCGAGCGCCTGGAGCTCGGGCAGCCGCAGCGTCGACAGCGCGGCGCCCCGGCTCGTGCTGCGCGGGGCGGTGGCCGTCCCGTTCGCAGCCTCGATGGTCTCTGACACGAAGGATCCTTCCCCCTCGTCGGCGGCCGGCACGGGTGGGGCGGGCCGCGTGGTTGCCCGGGACCGTTGCCCGGGTCGGTTCCGAGCCACGGCGAGGGTGGGCGACGTGACGTCGACCGTGCGGTGGCTTGGTCCCCTCGGGCCGTCGGCTTCTGCGCCTCGCATGCGTGGCGGGGTCCGCTCAGATGCCAGGGGGGATGATCCAGCCTAGCACCGGGCCGGTAGCCCCGTACCGCCGATCCGGTGACCGCGCGTCGCGACCGCGGGGCTCAGACGCGCTCGGCGACAGCACCCTGCGCGACGCCGGCGGCGAGCACGCGCCAGCCCGACGGCGTCGCGCCGTGGCGACCCGGCTCGCCGAGCAGCGCGGAGCGTGCGCGCGCCCCCTCGTCGCCGCGCGTCGCGTCCTCGAGCACCAGCACCGACGGCCCGGCACCGCTGACGACCGCGGCCTGCCCGGCGTCGCGCAGCGCGCGCACGAGCTCCCACGTCCCCGGCATCACGGCCGCCCGGTACTCCTGGTGGAGGCGGTCGACCGTCGCCGGGAGCAGCAGCTCCGGGCGGTGGCACAGCGCCTGCACGAGCAGCGCCGCCCGGCCCGCGGTGAGCGCGGCGTCGGCGTGCGGGACCGTCGCCGGCAGGACGCCGCGAGCCGTCGACGTCGACAGCCGGGTCGGCGGCACCAGGACCACGGGCCGCACCGACGGGTGCAGGGGAAGGCGCGTCGCGTGCGGCCCGTCGGCGGCGGTCCACGCGACGGTCGCCCCGCCGAGGATCGCCGGCGCCGCGTTGTCCGGGTGCCCCTCGAACCGCGAGGCGAGCCGGAACGCGACCGTGTCGCCGAGCGCCTCCGGCTCGGCGATGAGCATGCGTGCCGCGAGCACCCCGGCCACGACCGCCGCGGCGGACGAGCCCATGCCGCGGCCGTGCGGGATGCGGTTGACGCACGTCAGGTGCAGCCCGACCTGCGGTGCGCCGACCTCGTCGAGGGCCGCGCGGATCGCGCGGACCACGAGGTGGTCCTCCCCCGTCGGCAGCTCGCCCGCTCCCTCGCCGCTGACCTCGACGGTGACGTCCGCGCTGCCGAGCGCCCTGACCTCGACCTCGTCGTGGTGCTCCACGGCCAGGCCGAGGGCATCGAAGCCGGGGCCGAGGTTCGCGCTCGTCGCAGGGACGCGCACGCGCACGTGGTCGCTGCCGAGCCGCACGGCTCAGCCCAGCTCGAGGGCGTCGGCGATGGAGACGACGTCGGCCGAGACGCGCACGGGCGTCACCTCGGAGCCGTCCGCCGCGCGCAGCGCCCACTGCGGGTCCTTGAGCCCATGGCCCGTGACCGTCACCGTGATGCGGGCACCCGCCGGCACCAGGCCCCGCTCGGCGCGCGCGAGGAGCCCTGCGACGCCGGCGGCCGACGCCGGCTCGACGAACACCCCGGCCCGCGTGGACAGCAGCCGGTGGGCGGCGAGGATCTGCTCGTCGGTCACGGACTCGATCACCCCGCCCGACTCGTCGCGGGCCGCCACGGCCTGCTCCCACGACGCCGGGTTGCCGATGCGGATGGCCGTCGCGATGGTCTCCGGCTCGGTGACCGGGTGGCCCAGCACGATCGGTGCGGCGCCGGCGGCCTGGAAGCCCCACATCGCCGGCGTGCGGCTCGCGGGACCGTCCGCGGCGTACTCGGTGAAGCCCTTCCAGTACGCCGTGATGTTGCCGGCGTTGCCGACCGGGAGCACGTGGATGTCGGGAGCGTCGCCGAGCGAGTCGACGATCTCGAACGCGCCGGTCTTCTGACCCTGGATCCGGTCGGGGTTGACCGAGTTCACGAGCTCGACCGGGTACGCCTCGGCGAGCTTGCGGGCGGCGACGAGGCAGTCGTCGAAGTTGCCGTCGACCTGCAGCAGGCGCGCGCCGTGCGCGATGGCCTGGCTGAGCTTGCCCATCGCGATCTTGCCGTCGGGCACGAGCACGGCGCAGGTCATGCCGGCGACGGCGGCGTAGGCCGCCGCGGACGCCGACGTGTTGCCGGTCGACGCGCACACCACGGCGCGGGCACCGCGCCCGGCGGCCGCCGACATGGCCGTGGTCATGCCCCGGTCCTTGAAGGAGCCGGTCGGGTTCATGCCCTCGACCTTGAGGTGCACCTCGGCGCCGACGAGCTCGCCGATCGCGGGCGCCGGCACGAGCGGGGTGCCGCCCTCGCGCAGCGTGACGACGCGCTCGGTGAGGTGGGACGGGAGACGGTCGGCGTACTCGGCGATGACGCCTCGCCACTGGTGGGCCACTCAGGCTCCTTCGACGCGCAGCACGGACAGGACGGTCAGGACGGCGGGCAGGCCCGCGATGTCGGCGACGGTGGCCGACAGCGCGGCCTCGCTCGCCTCGTGGGTCATGACGAGCAGCTCGGCCTGCTCCTCGCCGACGGGCGCGGGTCCCTGCCGGACGGTCTCGATGGAGACGCCGTGGCCCGCGAACACCTGGGCGACCTGGGCGAGGACGCCCGGCCGGTCCGCCACGCGCAGGTGGACCTGGTAGCGCGTGCGGGCGTGCGCGACGTCGTGGACCGGCAGGTCCGCGTACCGCGACTCGACCGGGCCGCGGCCGCCCAGCACGCGGTGGCGCGCCACCGTGACGACGTCGCCCAGGACGGCGCTCGCGGTCGGCGCGCCGCCCGCGCCGCGGCCGTAGAACATCAGCTCGCCGGCGGCCTCGGCCTCGACGAACACCGCGTTGAAGCCGCCGTGGACGCCCGCGAGCGGGTGGTCCACCGGCACGAGCGCGGGGTGGACCCGCGCGACGACGCCCGGGACGCCGTCGGCGCTCACGCGCTCCGCGATCGCGAGCAGCTTGATGACGTGGCCGGTCCGCTGCGCCCAGGCGACGTCCTCGGCCGTGACGGCGAGGATGCCCTCGCGGTGGACGTCGTCGACGCCGACGCGGGTGTGGAAGGCGAGGGAGGCGAGGATCGCGGCCTTCGCCGCCGCGTCGTACCCCTCGACGTCGGCCGTCGGGTCCGCCTCCGCGTAGCCGAGGTCCTGGGCCTGCTTCACGGCCTGGTCGAGGTCGAGGCCCGTCGTCGTCATCTGGTCGAGCACGTAGTTCGTGGTGCCGTTGACGATGCCGAGCACGCGCGTGACGCGGTCCCCGGCGAGCGACTCGCGCACGGGGCGGACCAGCGGGATGGCCCCGGCGACGGCGGCCTCGAAGTAGAGGTCGGCACCGGCGGCGTCGGCGGCCGCGTAGAGGGTGGGCCCGTCCTGGCCGAGCAGGGCCTTGTTGGCCGTGACGACCCCGGCACCGTGCTCGATCGCGCGCAGCAGCAGGCCGCGCGCGGGCTCGATCCCGCCCATCACCTCGACGACGACGTCGGCCCGGGTCACGAGCTCGGCCGCGTCGGTGGTCAGGAGCGCGGGGTCGACCACGGGGTCCCGGGGCGCCGAGGCGTCACGCACCGCCACGCCCACGAGCTCGAGCCGGGCACCGACACGTGCGGCGAGCTCGTCGCCCTGCGTGAGCAGGAGCCGGGCCACCTCCGTGCCCACCACGCCGCAGCCGAGCAGGGCGACGCGCACCGCGCCGTCGGGGACTGCCACCGGGGCCACCTCTCCTCGTTCCGCGCGACACGTGCCGCCGGGCGCTGCCCAGGATAGGGGCGGCCACCGGCGGCGGGACGCCGCGACCCGTCCGTGGACGTCGACCTCAGCCCACGTCCAGGGCGAGCAGGTCGTCCTCGGTCTCGCGGCGCACGATCACGCGCGCCACGCCGTCACGCACCGCGACGACCGGCGGCCGCGGGACGTGGTTGTAGTTCGACGCCATCGAGCGTCCGTACGCGCCCGTGGCGGGGACCGCCAGCAGGTCGCCGCGCGCGACGTCGGCCGGGAGGGCGACGTCGCGCACGACGATGTCGCCGCTCTCGCAGTGCTTGCCCACCACGCGGGCGGGCACCGTCGCGGCGTCGGCGGGACGCGAGACGACGGCGGCCGTGTAGCTCGCCCCGTACAGGGCGGGCCGCAGGTTGTCGCTCATCCCGCCGTCCACCGAGACGTACGTCCGGACGAGGTCCTCGTCGCCACCCACCGTCACGGGCTTGACGGTGCCGACCGTGTAGAGCGTCAGCGCCGTCGGCCCGACGACGGCCCGCCCGGGCTCGATGGAGATCCGGGGGACGGCCGTGCCGAGCCGGGCGCAGGCGTCGGCGACCGCCGCGGCCGTGTCCTTGGCGACGCGGTCGGGGTCCAGCGGGACCTCACCGGGCAGGTACGCGATCCCGAAGCCGCCGCCGAGGTCCACCTCGGGCACCAGGTGGTCCGTGAGCGCGGCCAGCTCGGCGCGCAGCTCCATGACGCGCCGCGCCGCCGCCTCGAAGCCGGACGGGTCGAGGATCTGCGAGCCGATGTGCGAGTGGATGCCCAGCAGCTCGAGCTCGGGCCGGGCCAGGACGGCCCGCAGCGCGGCGAGCGCCTGCCCGCCCGTCACCGACAGGCCGAACTTCTGGTCCTCGTGCGCGGTGGAGATGTACTCGTGCCCGCCGGCGTGCACGCCCGTGGTCACGCGCACCATGACCGGCGCCCGGACGCCGGCGCGCGCGGCGGCGTCCGCCACGCGGCCCACCTCGCCGAGGGAGTCGAGGACGATCCGGCCGACGCCGGCCGCGAGCGCGCGCTCGAGCTCCGCGTCGGACTTGTTGTTGCCGTGCAGCCCGATGTCGACGCCCGGGACGCCCGCACGCAGGGCGACCGCCAGCTCGCCGCCCGTCGCGGTGTCGATGCGGAGCCCCTCCTCGTGCGCCCACCGCGCGACGGCGACGCTGAGGAAGGCCTTACCCGCGTAGTAGACGTCGACGCCGACGCCGAGCGGCGCGAACGCGGCCTCGAACGCCGTCCGGAAGCGGCGCGCGCGGCTCCGGAAGTCCGCCTCGTCGAGCACGTAGGCGGGCGTGCCGTGCTCGGCCGCGAGCGCGCGCAGGTCCACTCCCCCCACGCTCACCGCGCCGTCCGGCCCCACCGCGGCCGACGCCGGCCAGACGGCCGGGTCCAGCGTCGGCGGGACCAGGTGGCCGGTCGAGCTCACATCCGCTCCGGCGCGCTGACCCCGAGCAGGCCGAGGCCGTTGGCGAGGACCTGCCGGGTCGCGTCGTTGAGCCACAGGCGCGTGCGGTGGACGTCGCTGACCGCCTCGTCGCCGAACGGCGTGACGCGCCGCTGGTCGTACCACTTGTGGTACGCCCCGGCGACCTCCTCGAGGTGCCGGGCGACGCGGTGCGGCTCGCGCAGCTCGGCGGCCTGGGCCACCACGCGCGGGAACTCGCCCAGCTTGGCCAGCAGCGTCGACTCGCTGACGTGGTCGAGCAGCGAGGGGTCGAAGCCGTCCTCGCGACGCACGCCGAGGTCCGCCGCGTTGCGCGCGACGTTCGCCGTGCGGGCGTGGGCGTACTGGACGTAGAAGACCGGGTTGTCGTTCGTCGACCGGCTGAGCAGGTCGAGGTCCAGGTCGATCGACTGGTCCGTCGAGGAGCGCGCCAGCGCGTAGCGCGCGGCGTCCACGCCGACGGCGCCCACGAGGTCGTCGATCGTCACGATCGTGCCCGCGCGCTTGCTCATGCGCAGCGGCTCGCCGTCGCGCAGCAGGTTCACCATCTGCCCGATGAGGATCTCGAGGTTCACGCCCGGGGTGTCCCCGAACGCGGCGCACATCGCCATCATGCGGCCGATGTAGCCGTGGTGGTCGGCGCCGAGCATGATCACGACGCGGTCGAAGCCCCGCTCGCGCTTGTCGAGGTAGTAGGCCAGGTCACCGGCGATGTACGCGGGCATGCCGTCCGACCGGACGATGACGCGGTCCCGGTCGTCGCCGAACTCCGTGGTGCGCAGCCACACGGCGCCGTCGGCCTCGTAGACGTGGCCGAGGTCGCGCAGGCGCGTGATCGCCCTCTCGACCGCGCCCGAGCGGTGCAGGGAGTCCTCGTGGAAGTAGACGTCGAAGTCGACGCGGAAGTCGTGCAGCGCCTGCTTGATCTCGCCGAACATCAGCTCGACGCCCCGGGCCCGGAACGCCTCCTGGGCCGCGTCGTCGGGCAGGGACAGCGGGTCCGGCTCGCCCGCCGCGGCGGCGTCGGCGATCACCCGGTCCGCGATGTCGGCGATGTACTGGCCGCCGTAGCCGTCCTCGGGCGCCTCCAGGCCCCGGGCGCGCGCCAGCAGCGACCGCGCGAACCTGTCGATCTGGGCACCGTGGTCGTTGAAGTAGTACTCGCGCGCCACCTCGGCACCGCTGGCCTGGAGCATGCGGGCCAGCGAGTCGCCGACCGCCGCCCAGCGCACCCCGCCGATGTGCAGCGGCCCGGTCGGGTTGGCCGAGACGAACTCGAGGTTGATCCGCTCGCCCGCCAGCACCTGCGAGCGGCCGAAGGCCTCCCCGGCCTCCACCACCGTGCGGGCGAGCTCGCCCGCCGCGGCCGTGTCGAGGGTGATGTTGAGGAAGCCGGGACCGGCGATCTCGACCTGCGCCACCCCTGGCGCCTCCGCGAGCCGCGCCGCCAGCACCTCGGCGAACGCGCGCGGCGCCATGCCGGCCTTCTTGGCGAGCTGCAGCGCCACGTTGGTCGCCCAGTCCCCGTGCTCGCGGGAGCGGGGTCGCTCCACCGTGATCGTCGCCGGCACGGCGTCGGCGGGCAGCGGCAGGGTGCCGTCGGCGACGGCGGACAGCAGGACGGCGCGCAGCGCCTCGGACAGCTCGGCGGGGGTCACGGTCCCAGGGTATCGAGACCGGCCGGTCGGCCCTGCGCCGTGTCCGGCCCGCCGCCGCGAGGGCCCCACGCGTCCTCGAGCATCCCGGGGCGGCACGCCACGGCCCCCGCCACCAGCAGCACCGCGCTCGAGACGGCCAGGACGACCGAGGGCAGCTCCCAGCCGCCGCTGGCGCCGTACAGCACGCCGACGAGCAACGGGCCGACGCCGGAGACCGCGTAGCCGACCCCCTGCGTGAACCCGGAGAGCGAGGCGGCGCCGGCGGACGTCCGCGTGCGCAGGTTGATGAGCGTCAGCAGCAGCGGGAACGTGCCGACCCCCAGCCCGAGCCCGATCATCCACGGCAGCGGGTACGCGGGCAGCCACAGCGTCCCGGCCCAGCCGACGACGTACAGCGCGACGAAGGCGACCACGACCGGGTACGGGTTGCGCAGCCGCACGGCCAGCGGCGGTGCGACCAGGGCGGGGACCAGCCCGAGGATCGCCACGAGCGCGAGCCAGCGTCCCGCGGCCGCGGGGTCGTGACCGGCGTCGACGAGCCGCGCCGGGAGCCAGGCGAACACCACGTACGAGTTGAGCGAGTTCATCGCGAACGCGCCCGCGAGGCCCCACGCGAGCGGCACGCGCCACACCCGACCGGCATTGCGGTGGCGCGAGTCGAGCCGCGGCGTGGCCGACGGCGCGCGGCGCAGCACCTCGCGCAGGTGTGTCCGGGCCGCCGCGGAGCGCGCGATGACGACCAGCCACGGCACGACGGCCACGAGCCCGACGACCGCCCACGAAGCCAGCGACGCGCGCCAGCCGAGCCGGGCCGCGGCGGGCACGGCGAGCAGCGGCGGCAGCGCGGCGCTGAACGCCATGGCGACCGAGTACGCCGCGGTCACGGGCCCGATGCGGTCGGGGAAGTACCGCTTGACCAGGGGCGGCAGCAGGACGTTGCCCATGCCCATGCCCGCGAGGGCGATGAGCGACCACGCGACGAACGCGGGCGGCGTCGTCACGGTCGACCGGACGACCTCCCCCACGGCCGAGAGCACCATCGCCGCCACGAGGAGCGGCTCGAGGCCGACCCTGCGGGCGAGCGCCGGGGTGATCGAGCCGAACAGGGCGAACGAGGCGACGGGGACCGTCCCCAGCACGCCGGCCTGGGCCGCCGTGAGCCCGAGGTCCCCCTCGAGCCGGTCGAGGATCGGCGAGACCGAGGCGATCGCGATCCGCAGGTTGAGCGCGACGACGAGGATGCCCACCAGGACGAGGAGGCGCCCTCGCCACGGGTGCGGGGCGGCCGCGCCGGGACGCTGCCCGGCGTTCGGCTCGGGTGGTGCGGGCATGCCTGCCTGTCGCTCGTGGTGGGGTCGGCGCGACTGTACGGCAGGGGGCGACGTGCGCTCGACCCGTCCGGCGGTGTTGACTGCCCCACACCACCCCTACGTCCGGAGCCGGGATGACGCGCCGCACCAACCTCATCGACCTCGCGGTCGGGCGACTGCGCCAGCAGATCACGTCCGGCACCTGGGAGGTCGGCTCGCGCATCCCCGCGGAGCCCGAGCTCACCGAGCTGATCGGCGTCGGCCGCAACACGGTCCGCGAGGCCGTGCAGTCCCTCGTCCACGCGGGCATGCTCGAGCGCCGGCAGGGATCGGGCACCTACGTCCTGTCGAACTCCGAGCTGGGCAACGCGATGGGTCGCCAGATCGCCGGTGCCCACCAGCGCGACGTCCTGGAGGTCCGGCGCAGCCTCGAGGTCGAGGCGGCGCGGCTGGCGGCGCTCCGCCGGACCGACGAGCAGGTCGCCGAGCTGCGCGCGCTGCGCGACAGCCGCCGCGAGGCGTTCGAGAGCGGCGAGCTCGACCGGATGGTCGAGGCCGACCTGGCGCTGCACCGCACCATCGCCGTGGCCTCGCACAACCCGGTTCTCCTGGCGCTGTACGAGAACCTCCAGGACGCGATCGGCGAGAACATCCGCTTCAACTTCGAGCACCCGGTGCACGACGACGACTCGCACCACGTGCTCGTCGAGGCCGTGGCGGCCGCCGACCCCGAGGCGGCGATGCGTGAGATCGACCGCTACCTGTCCGAGCTCATCGGCGAGGAGCTGCGGCCGGCGGAGACGGGTGGGGGCAGCCCCGAAGGGCTCTTCGCCCCCGGCGAGCGCCTGAACGCCCCCGACGCCGAGCGCCCCGCCTGACCGGACGGGCGGCGGCACCGCGCACGCCCCGGCGGCTGGTAATGTTTCGCACCGCCCCGCCCGCGTAGCTCAGGGGATAGAGCGTCTGCCTCCGGAGCAGAAGGCCGCAGGTTCGATTCCTGCCGCGGGCACCGATCAGAGCCCCGGTCCACCCATGGTGGCCGGGGCTCCGTCGTCCCCGCATCGCTGCGCGGAGATCGCGGAGATCATCGCGATGTCGGACGGGTCAGAGCTCCGTCAGCGATCCCGCCACTCTGCGGGTCCGGCTCAGGCACAACGGTGCGTGACCGTGCCATTGGTTCACGGCGCGGTCCCACATCACGGCCAGCGGCCGTGAGCTCACCCCGACGACGCCGAGGCGCCGCTCATCGCGTACTCGCGGCCATGGACCGCACCGAACGACCCGAGCAACACACCTACCGTCTGCCTCCGAAACAAGGGCCCCAAGTGCGATCTCGCGCGGGCATGGCGGCTCGGCCAGCCGCCAGGCACGACGGTGACCGGCGCGATGCCTTGCTTTGGATCGGCGAGGCTCCCGAAGGCATCGGCAGCCACATACGACTCCCGCGTCCCTCGGCGCAGCACCTGCTGGGTCAGTCCCCCGATCTCCATTCGGCCCCGTCACTCACCGATGTCAACCAGGGAGCCGTCGTGCATCTGCACGATGCGGCCGCAACGCGCAGCGACCTGCTCGTCGTGCGTCGCGATGACGACTGAGCTGCCCCGCTCTGCGACCGACACGAGAAGGTCAATGACCGCTTTGCTCGTGGCGCTGTCGAGCGCACCAGTCGGCTCGTCCGCGAGCACGATGCGCGGGGAACCGACGAGTGCGCGCGCAATCGCCACCCGCTGACGCTCACCACCCGACAAGGTCCGCACCGTACGCCTCAGAGGCACGTCGAGCTGCGCCGCGCCCACGCTCTCGGCGCACATCTGGCTGCGGAGCTTGCGTCGCAAGCGGCGTCCGCCGTATAGCAGCGGCACCTCGACGTTCTGCCTGATCGTGTCCTCGTCGATGAGGGCGAAGTCCTGCCGCACGTAGCCGAAAGTGCGGTTCCGCAACCGGGCGAGGCTGCGATCCGAGCTCCGGGTGACCTCCTCTCCCTCGACCGTGACGGTTCCCGCGCTCGCCGGGACCACCAGACCCATGACGTTCAGGAGCGTGGACTTCCCACAGCCGGAGGGTCCCATGACCGCCACCAGCTCCCCCGCGCCAATGGTCAAGGTCACTCCCTTGAGAGCGTCAACGCGTGCCGTTCCGGTACCGAACGTCTTGACGACCGCGTTGAGGTGCAGGGCTGGCATCACAGATTGCTTCCTCCAAGCTGAGCCGCAAGGTCGTTGCGGGCAACGACGGACGAGACACGGGCGACCAGCCCGGCGTACACGGCAGTCACAGCGGCGATCGCCCACGGCACGACGCTGACCAGGTCGGGCAAGGCCAAGGCGGCAAGGCCCAGCACGCCCAGGACCGGCACCAGCACGACAAGTGCGAGGTAGGTCGCCAGGCGAAGCACCACGTCCCCGATCCGCGCGCCGTGCAGCCGCTGGATCGCGAGCGAGCGCTGTGCGCGGCGCGCGGTCGCGGCCGCCGACGATCCCACTGCGACGACCACCAAGAGCAGAAAGGCCGTGTACATGGCCGTGTAGAGCAGACTGTCGCGCTGGTGAGATGCGAAGGTCTGTCCGCCTGCGTCCGCAACCGTAGCCGGGACGAGCTGTAGGCCCGAGCTCCACGACTCATCGACAAGGCGGTCCACCACGGTGGTGGTCGGCGCCAGCAGCACGGTGCGGGCGACGGCCTCCTCCTGAGCGGGCCACCCGAGGGCCATCAGGTCGTCCAGACCCACCTTCACGACGACGGTCCGTGCCAAGGTCTCCCTGGACTGCCAGGGGTCGAGGAACACCGCCCCAGGGGCAAGCCGGCCGCTCACCTCGACGGTGGTCACACCGAGGTCGACGGTGTCGCCCACGCCGTACAGGGCCACGTCCTCACCGACTACCGCCGAGCCGTCCGGGATCTCAGGCAGACCGAAGGCGTCCTCAAAGTCCCCGAGGACCAGCAGCACCGGGTACGGGAACGTCTCGCGCACGCCATGGTTGAAGCGAACGGTCGTGAACGCGGCGCCACCGTGGCGCAGCTCCTGGTCGAGCAGCTCGGCCAGCTCAGTTGTCGGTTCGAACGGCTCGTCGGTGAGGTAGTGCACCCGGAAGAACGTCGCGCCGCGGCGACCGAGGTCCTCCGCGACGCGTACGTCAGCCACGCTTGAGCCCAGCTCGCTCAGGCCGGTGGCCGTGAGGACGGTGCCAATCGTGACCATCGCAGCGAACAGTGCCGTCCTGCCCCGCACCCGCCACGCATCACGGAGCCCTGCGCTCATCTGAACCCTCACCTGGCAGCCTCCCGCGTGCGGCGGGACCCGATCGCCACGCCGAGCGCGGCAGCGGCCAGTGTCAGGCAGGTGGCGCCGAACCAACCCATCCCGGCCGAGACCACATCGAGGTGACGCCGGCCCAGCAGCAGGGTCAGGGCACTACCCACCAAGGTCCCGGTCGACGTCGTCGCGATGCCGACGGGAGCAAGCAGGCGAAGCAGGGCACCCGTGTGCGCTCCGTGCAGGCGGTGCACGTCCACGCGCGACCGGTGAAAGGTGAACTGGTTGACGACCAGCAGCGCGACGCAAACGAAGGCGCCGGCAAGGAGTATGGCGAAGACTGTCGTGAACGGGTCCGATGCCACCACCTGCGCCAGCGGCGGTCGCTCAATCGGCTCGACCTGGAACCCCGCGTCGGTCAGCGCCGTCACGATCGCCGTCTCCACTCCCTTCGACGCGTCGATGAAATAATCCCCGCTGGGCAAGGGCGCTCCACCGAGGGCGTACAAGTACTGGGTGTCCCTCGGCAGCATCGGGTACCCGGTTGTGCCGATGACCGTCGATCCCGGCGGCAGGAATGTCGCCGTGCCGGAGCGCACGACCTGGCCAGCGGTGTAGGAGCCCTCGACAAGGACTACCCACGGCTTGGTGCTCGCACCGGGCGCCTCGGGCGCCCTGGCCGGCTGAGCGCCCGCCGAGCCCACATCGCGCAGCAGCGGTACCGCACCGGTCGTGTCCATGACGCCCACAGCTGCAGCGCCCATACCCGCAGCAGGTGTCACCACAAGTGTCGCGGACGCATCGCCGATGGCGACCAGCACCTGCCCCGCGGCGTCCGCCTGAACCTCGCGTCCAGCGGACGTGACGCTGTAGCCGACGAAGCTCGCTGGCAGGCCCAGGTGCCCGCGCGCCCACCCGTCGGCGAGCGTCAGTCCGTAAGCCACCGACACCGTCATCAGGACTCCGAGCAGCGCACTGACGCCGGCCAGCAACCCGGTCCACCGTGAACGCACACCGCCTCCTTCGTCGGACGGCGTCCGGCCGGCGGGCGTCACCCCGCCGGGCGGACGCCGGTGCTCAACCCCGCCCGCAAGTGGGGAAGGTCACCAGGCGCCCACGGGACGTAGGTGTGACCGTAGTAGAAGCGGGTCGCGTTTCCCGGCAGCAGGCGAAGGCGACAACCGCGGCGGCGGCGTGCAGCTGTTTGCGCATACGGGTTTCCCTTCCTTCTCTATCCGTCACGGGCGCGCGGATTCGCGCCCCGGCTCCCTCGCCTTGGACGCGGGAATTTCGCTTCGAGCTCCGCGGACTTAGTCGTCGGCCGCCTCGACCAGTGCGGTTCGGATCGCTTCGAGCTCGGTGACGTGCGCAGTGAAGAACGCGTCCTCCAGCTCCGTGCGCACCTCCGCGACTGTCGACGGAAGGTTGGACGCCTCGCGGCATCCGAAGTCCGTCGCGGCGAGCGACCGCTCACGGCTCGCGAACTGCTCCAAGACGCCGGTCGGCGGGGGGCGCCCTGGGCCCATAGCGCGTCGTACTCGGCAGTCAGATCCGCCAAGAGCTGGTCCGGACCGCCGAGTGACTCGAGTCCGGGTTGCCGCCGGCCGGGACCCCTGAACCGCGACGGAGCCGGCCAGCCTGCGGCGGAGTGGGTCGATGCGAAAGGACCCGTAGTCCTCGACCGCCTCAGCACCGACTCCTGGTGGCACAACCGCAGGACCAGCGCCCGCCGCCAGGAGTTCTCCTACGGCTTGCAATCCGTCGACCGCCTCGGGCGCCGAGCCGACCGCGGGGAGCCGTCAGCAGGCGACCCAGGTCGCGCCCCGGTAAGCCCCAAGACCGCGCGGACGTCGACGACGTCGGACGCTTTGACGGCACCCCAGGAGCACGCCAGCGTGCAGTGGCGACGTTCGAGGACCTCGCACTGAACGGGCCGTTCGACGTCGGGGGTGACGCAGGGGTCAGCAGCCCGGCGCAGGAGTGGGTGGAGACCCTGACCCCGAGGAGCGGGCCGGTCCTGCTCGAGGCCGCATGGACGATCGTCGGGCGCCTACCGCCGCACCGGCACGGACCGGTTCGACCGGTGCGTGCGGTCCGCGCGAGGATGTGGGGCCCCGTCCCGGCCGAAGGAGTCCCCCGTGTCCCGCATCCTCGTCACCGGCTCGAGCGACGGCATCGGCCTGGAGACCGTCCGTCAGCTGCTCGCCGCCGGGCACGACGTCGTCGGCCACGCGCGCGACGCCGCGCGTGCGCGTGACCTGCGCGCCGCCCAGCCCGGGGTGAGCGACGTCGTCGTCGGGGACCTGGCCTCGCTCGCCGAGACGCGCGCCCTGGCCGGGGCGGCGACCGCCGCGGGCCCGTTCGACGTGGTGATCCACAACGCGGGCATCGGCGGCGGGGTCAGCGAGCGCACGGTGACCGAGGACGGCCTGGAGCGCATCCTCCAGGTCAACGTGGTCGCCCCGTACCTGCTCACCGCGCTGATGCCCCGTCCCCGCCGGCTCGTCTACCTGACCTCCGGCCTGGAGTCCCAGGGCCGCACGCACCTCGACGACCTGCAGTTCGAGGCGCGCGCGTGGGACGGGATGCAGGCGTACTCGGACTCCAAGCTGCTCGACGTCACGCTCGCGTTCGCCGTCGCGCGCCTGTGGCCCGAGGTGGTCGTCACCGCGGTCGACCCCGGCTGGATCAAGACGAAGCTGGGCGGCCCGGGCGCGTGGGACGAGGTGGACGAGGGCGCCGCGACGCAGGTCTGGCTCGCCACGTCGGACGACGACGCCGCGCGGGTGACCGGCGCGTACCTCAAGCGCCACGAGGTCCAGGTCGCGAACCCCGAGGCCCGCGACACCGCCCTCCAGGATGGCCTGCTCGCCCGGCTCGCCGCGCTCACCGGGGTCGAGCTCCCCCGCTGAGCCGCCTGCGGCACGGACGAGGACGGCACGGACGACGACGGCCCCACCGGTCGTCACCGGTGGGGCCGTCGTGGGAGCGCTGGGGTCCTCAGTCCTCGCTGGTGCGCGGCTGCGGCACGCCGTTGAGCAGCCCGCGGACCTCGGCCTCGCTGTAGCGGCGGTGGCCGCCCAGCGTGCGGATGGCGGAGAGCTTGCCCGCCTTCGCCCAGCGCGTGACCGTCTTGGGGTCGACGCGGAACATGCTCGCGACCTCGGAGGGGGTCAGGAGCGAGTCCGGGGCGTCATTGCGGGTGCCGGAGGGGGATCCCTGAGGGGACATGGTGCAACTCCTTCGTCGTTCGGTGCGTCCGGCCGACCTCGAGGGTCCCGTGACTTTGCGTCCCCACCTCGCGGTGGGTTTGCCCTTGTCGCTGACGGGGACAGGTTCCCACATTCCGGACATCGACGCAAAGCGCGTGTCGGCCGCACCCCATCTTTCACCCGCGTCCAGCCCTCCGGGCCGGCTCAGCTCCCCGCCGAGCCCCCCGACGCCTCGGCGCCCCGCCCCCCGCCGATCGTGGTCGCGGGCGAGCCGTGCTGGACCTCGATCCGGCGCGAGCGCGACTCCTCCGCCACCGGGATGGTCAGGGTCAGGACGCCGTCGGCGTAGGCGGCCTGCACCCGGTCGAGGGCGAGGCCGCGACCCACCGTGAGCTGGCGGACGTACGTGCCCGAGGCCCGCTCCCGCGCGAGCCACTGCACGTCCGCGTCGGTGGGTGCCGTGCGCTCGGCCCGGATGGTGAGCGTGCGGTCCTCGACGTTGACGTCCACCGAGCCCGGGTCGACGCCCGGCAGGTCCACCTGCAGCACGTAGTGGTCGCCCGCGCGGTAGAGGTCGAGCGGCATCGCGGCGGTCTGCGGCGCCTGCGCCGCCTCGCGCACGGAGCCCAGCAGCTGGTCCATCCAGCGCGTCGGGTCGATCGGTTCCAGTCGAGCAGCCATGTGAGTCCTCCCCTCGGACACACCCCGGACCATCCGGGGTCCGACCCGCCCGGGGCGTTCGCTCGCACCGGGCGGCTACCTCCGGTTCTAGCACTCGCCCCCGGGGAGTGCCAGGGGACAGGGACCACTGTCCCGGGGACCTTTGGCACAGCCCGGAGCCGCGACGGGCTCGTACCGTGGGACGTGGATCAAGGGCGATCCGCCCCATCCGCACCAATACCGGGAGAGTCCCGTGGCCGCTCGCTCCGCACCCCGTCCCGCCCCTGAGCCTGACGCTGCGCCCCGCGCCGTGGCGTCCCCGATCGACGCCCTCGTCGCCGGCGCCACCAAGGCGCTCGCGCAGTACGCGTCGTTCACCCAGGCCGACGTCGACCACATCGTGAAGAAGGCGTCGGTCGCCGCGCTGAACCAGCACGGCGAGCTCGCGCGCCACGCGGTCGCCGAGACCCGCCGCGGCGTGTTCGAGGACAAGGCCGTGAAGAACATCTTCGCGTGCGAGCACGTCACCAACTCGATGGCCGAGCTCAAGACGGTCGGCATCGTCTCGCGCGACGACCTCCACGGCATCGTGGAGATCGCCGAGCCCGTGGGCGTCGTCGCCGGCATCACGCCGGTGACCAACCCGACGTCGACGGCGATCTTCAAGGCGCTCGTGGCGCTGAAGACGCGCAACCCGATCATCTTCGCGTTCCACCCCTCCGCGCAGGAGTCCTCCGTCGCGGCGGCCCGCGTGGTGCGCGACGCCGCCGTCGCGGCCGGCGCCCCGGAGCACTGCATCCAGTGGGTCTCCGAGCCGTCGATCGCCGCGACCCACGAGCTCATGAACCACCCCGGCGTGGCGCTGATCCTCGCCACGGGCGGCAACGCGATGGTCAAGGCCGCGTACTCGTGCGGCAAGCCCGCGCTCGGCGTCGGCGCCGGCAACGTGCCCGCCTACATCGAGGCGACGGCCAAGCTCAAGCGCGCCGTCAACGACGTCGTGCTGTCCAAGGCGTTCGACAACGGCATGGTGTGCGCCTCGGAGCAGGCCGTCATCCTCGACGCGGAGATCTACGACGCCGCCATGGCCGAGTTCGACATCCTGCACGCCTACCGCGCCACGCCGGCCGAGAAGGCCATGCTCGAGCGCTTCATCTTCGGCGTCGAGGCGGACTCGGCCAACTGCGGCGGCGCCAAGCTCAACGCCTCCGTCGTCGGGCAGAGCCCGCAGTGGATCGCCCAGCAGGCCGGGTTCACGGTGCCCGAGGAGACCTCGATCATCCTGGCCGAGGTCGGTCAGGTCGGTCCCGCCGAGCCGCTCACGCGCGAGAAGCTCTGCCCGGTCCTGGCGGTCCTGCGCGCCGACTCGCGCGAGCACGGCATCCGCCTCGCCGAGCAGATGGTCGAGTTCGACGGTCTCGGGCACAGCGCCGCGATCCACACCGAGGACAAGGAGCTCTCGGAGGAGTTCGGCAGCCGCGTCAAGGCGATCCGCATCATCTGGAACTCGCCGTCGTCGCTCGGTGGCATCGGCGACATCTACAACGCGTTCATCCCGTCCCTCACGCTCGGCTGCGGCTCGTACGGCGCCAACTCCGTCTCGAACAACGTCTCGGCGGTCAACCTCGTGAACATCAAGCGGATCGGCCGTCGCAACAACAACCTGCAGTGGTTCAAGGTCCCGGCCAAGACGTACTTCGAGCCGAACGCCATCCGCTACCTGGCCGACATGCCGGACGTGCACCGCGTCACCATCGTGACCGACGCGACGATGACCAAGCTCGGGTTCGTGGACAAGGTCCTGGACGTGCTCGGTCGTCGCCCGGAGAAGATCGCGCTGCAGATCCTGGACGACATCGAGCCCGAGCCCAGCATCGCGACGGTCGACCGGGGCGCGGAGGCGATGCGCCACTTCAACCCGGACACGATCATCGCGCTCGGTGGCGGCTCCCCCATGGACGCCGCGAAGGTCATGTGGCTGCGCTACGAGCACCCGGAGATCGTGTTCGCGGACATGCGCGAGAAGTTCTTCGACGTCCGTAAGCGTGCCTTCAAGTTCCCGACGCTGGGCGAGCGCGCCAAGCTCGTCTGCATCCCGACGACGTCGGGCACGGGCGCGGAGGTGACGCCGTTCGCGGTGATCACGGACCAGAAGACGGGCGTCAAGTACCCGCTCGCGGACTACGCGCTCACGCCGACCGTCGCGATCATCGACCCCGCGCTCACGGGCAAGATGCCGGCCTCGCTCGCGGCCGACTCCGGCTTCGACGCGCTGACGCACGCGACGGAGGCGTACGTCTCGGTCTACGCGAACGACTTCACGGACGGCATGGCGCTGCAGGCGATCCGCCTGATCTTCGAGAACCTCGAGGCGTCCGTGACGGGCGGCGAGGCGGCGGTGGTCGCCCGGGAGAAGATGCACAACGCCGGCACGATCGCGGGCATGGCGTTCGGCAACGCCTTCCTGGGCATCGTGCACTCGATGGCGCACACCATCGGCTCCACCTTCCACCTCGTCCACGGCCGGACCAACGCGACGCTCCTGCCGCACGTGATCCGCTACAACGGCACGGTGCCGACCAAGCTCACGAGCTGGCCGAAGTACGAGCACTACGTCGCCCCGGAGCGGTTCCAGGAGATCGCCAAGACGCTGGGGCTGCCGGCCTCGACGCCGGCGGAGGGCGTGGAGTCCTACGCCCGGGCGGTCGAGCGGCTGCGCGACGCGGTCGGCATCCCCTCGTCGTTCGCGGCGCAGGGCGTGTCCGAGCAGGCGTTCATGAGCAAGCTGGACGACCTGGCGATGCGCTCCTACGAGGACCAGTGCGCGCCCGCGAACCCGCGGATGCCGATGCTGGCCGACATGAAGGACCTCATGACCGCGGCGTACTACGGGACGTCGCTGCAGGACGTGCGCTCACGGCGCACGGAGGCAGGCACGACGGAGCCCTCCGCCCAGGAGGAGGTGCGCTCCGAGGCCTGACCCGCCGGTGTGCCCGCCCGGTCGCGCGGGCGGGCACACCCCTGCCGGGGCACACTGGACCTCCCCAGACCCTCGGAGGACACCGTGCGCACGACCCCCGTCACCCACGCAGCGCGCCGCCCCCTGCTCTCCCGGGCTGCTGCCGCCGCCCTCGCCGCCGTGCTGGCCGGTGGCGCCCTGACCGGCTGCAGCGCGACCGAGGACCTGCCCGACGTCGACGTCGAGCGCCTCGGCGACGACGTCCAGGAGGGCGTCGACGGCGCCCGCCGCTCGCTCGAGGACCTCGAGCAGACCCTCGACGAGGCGACCCTGGACGAGGACACGCGGGCCCGCGTGGACGAGGCGGTGGCGGCCGCCGGCGACGCGATGGACCGGGCGCGGACCGCGGCGGACGAGGCGGACGTGGTCGAGGCGCTCGACGAGGCCGAGCACCACCTGGACGAGGCCGCGGCGGACGCGGGCCCCGCCGTCGAGGCCGCGCTCGAGACGCTCCGGGCCGAGATCGAGTCGCTGCGCGAGGACCTGGCCTGATCGCGGGCCCGCCCGGTGCGCGACCGAGGCGGGCTCCGCTAGCGTGGCCGGGTGAGTCTCGCCAGCGCTGCCACGCGCCCGTCCCCCCTGTCCGGTCACCAGGTCGAGCTGGTCCTCGACGACCAGGAGGTGACCCTCACCGACGTCGGCGCCAAGGTGCGCCGGTACGCCGTCGGCGGGCGTGACGTCTTCACGCCGTTCGGCGCGGACGAGGTGGCCCCCGCCGGCCACGGGGCGATCCTCGCGCCCTGGCCCAACCGCATCCGCGACGGCCGCTACACGGTCGACGGCGAGGAGCTCCAGCTCGACATCACCGAGCCCGCGCTCTCCACCGCCCTGCACGGCCTGGTCATGTGGCAGCGCTGGGAGGTGCTCGGCAACGTCGACGAGGCGCACGCCGCCGGTCATGCCGCGACCCTGCGCCTGCGGCTCGCGCCCAGCCCCGGCTACCCGTTCGACCTGCTGCTCCGGGTCACCTACCGCCTCACGGCGGCCGGGCTGCACGTGCAGACGACCGCGACCAACCTCGGGACGCGGACCGCGCCCTACGGGGTGGGCTTCCACCCGTGGCTGTCCCCCGGCGCCGCCTCCCTCGACGAGTGCACCGTCCGGCTGGACGCCGCGACCCGCGTGACGGTCGACGACCGCCTGCTGCCCACGGGCACCGAGCCGGTCAGCGGCGAGTACGACCTGCGCGAGCCGCGGTCCCTGCGCGGGCTGGACCTCGACGACGCCTACCTCGACGTGATCCGCGACGAGCAGGGCCTCTCGTGGATCCAGGTCGCCGCCCCGGACGGCCGGACGGCCGCCGTCTGGATGGACGAGTCCATGGACGCGTGGCAGATCTGCACCGGCGACCACATCAGCCCGGAGTCCGTGCGCCGGACCGGCGTCGCGGCGGAGCCGATGAGCTGCATCGCCGACGCGTTCCGCACGGGCGACCGGCTGGTGCACCTCGCGCCGGGCGAGAGCCACGAGGTGACCTGGGGCGCCACGCTGCTCTGAGCAGCGGCGGCTGTCCGCACGACGTCGTGCCCCGCGGGGCGCGACGTCAGTAGTTGGTGCCCATCTCCGCCGTGCCGGGGACGAACTCCCAGTGCCACGGCTCGAACGCCCCCGAGCCGCCCTTGCGGGCCCACTCCGGGTTGTCCCAGCCGAACGTGGGCCCGTTGCTCTGGAGCCACGAGAAGACCTGCGACGAGCGGGTCTCGGACGTGCACAGGTCGATCGCCAGGCCCCAGCCGTGGTTGGACGTCCCCGGCGAGGCCGCGAGGCCGGGCTTGATCGCCGCGACGCGCCGCTGGTCGGCCAGCGAGCGGTAGGAGTCCGTGAGGCACAGGTCGCGACCGAAGGCGGCGCGGAAGTTCACGTTGAGCTCGGCGAGCGCGACGGCGGCGTCGCCCCGCAGCAGGTGGCCGGAGACCCACAGCGAGCACATGTCCGACGCCGGGATGAGGCCGTTGGAGCCCGTGGGACGCGTCTCGCCGTCGCACCCGGGCAGCGGCTCGCGCTCATACGACCGGCTCGCCGCGAGGGTTGAGCGGTCCGCGCCGCGCACGGCCGCCAGCACCGACGTCGCGGTCGTGGGCTGGTCCCCGCCGGCGAGGACCTCGAGCGCGGTCGGGTAGCCCGGCTCGGCGACGGTGACGGCCTCGGCGGCCACGGTCGCCGTCGGCGAGACGTGCGAGGCGAGCGGGACGGCGATCGTCACCGCGGCGAGCGCCGTCAGGACGCCGGCACGCGGCAGGACGCGACGCATCGCCGCGCGGTCGACGCGCCGTGCCGGCCGCGCCGCACGCCGCGCGCGACGCGAGGCCACCGGGGTCGTGGACGCCGCCGGCGAACTTGCCTGCGCTGGCTGCACGACACCTCCGGGCTCGGAACACGGCACGCCCCGGACGCAGATGCGGTGGGAGCGCGACCTCGCCGGGCCGGAGATCGTGGGGGACCCGGCGGGCGAGGTGATGACCCGACAGTAACGGTTCGGTCTCGAGGTTCCAAGCGGCCCTTGGTCCCTGGCCACCCACCCCGGGCTCAGTGGAGCTGACCGCGCTGCATCGCGTCCCGGACCTCGCCCACGAGCTCCTCGAGGATGTCCTCCAGGAAGACGACGCCCACCACCGACCCGTCGGCGGCCACGACGCGCGCCAGGTGCGTGCCCGTGCGCTGCATGGCCGCGAGCGCGTCCTCGACCTCGTCCGCCGGACGGACCTCGGCGAGCGCGCGCACGCGCCACTCGGGCACGGGCAGGTCCCGCTCCCCCGGTCCGGCGTACAGGACGTCCTTGAGGTGCAGGTAGCCGACGGGCTGCCCGCCCTCGCCGGTGACGACGAACCGACTGAAGCCCGTGCGCGCGACGAGCCGCTCGACGTCCGCCACGGAGCAGCCGCGCGGCACCTGCACCAGGTCCGCCACGGGCACCATGACGTCCGCCGCCGTGCGGTCGCTGAACTCGATGGCCCCGGTCAGCAGCCCCTGGGCGTCGACGAGCAGACCCTCCGCCTGGGAGCGCTCGACGATCGACTGGACCTCCTGCGCCGTGAACGCCGAGGCGACCTCGTCCTTGGGCTCGACGCCGAACAGCCGCAGGATGTGGTTCGCGAGCCAGTTGAGCGCGGTGATCACCGGTCCCACGACGCGCGCGACCCACACGAGCGGCGGGCCGAACCACATCACGGCGCGGTCCGGGCCGGCCACGGCGAGGTTCTTCGGCACCATCTCGCCGAGGACGACGTGCAGGTAGACGACCACGAGGAGCGCCACGACGAAGGCCGCGGGGTGCACCGCGGCCGCCGGCAGGCCGACGGCCGCGAACGGGACCTCCAGCAGGTGCGCGAGGGCGGGCTCGGCGACGACGCCGAGCGACGTCGAGCAGACCGTGATGCCGAGCTGCGCGCACGCCAGCATGAGGGAGACGTGCTCCATGGCCCACAGCACGACGCGGGCGCGGCGGGACCCCGCCTGCGCGAGCGGCTCGATCGCGCTGCGGCGGGCCGAGATGATGGCGAACTCCGCCCCGACGAAGAACGCGTTGGCCGCGAGCAGGACGATCCCGAGCGTGATCGCGACACCGGTGCTCATGCGCCGGCCCCGTCCGCCGGGGCGTGCGGGCGCACGCGCAGCCGCTCGACGCGCCGGCCGTCCATCTGCTCGACCTGCAGCAGCACCCCTGGCACCTGCACGACGTCGCCCGCGTGGGGCACGCGGCCCAGGAGCGCCATGACCAGGCCGCCGAGCGTCTCGTACGCCCCCTCGTCCGGCACGACGACGCCGGTCGCCTCCTCGAGCTCGTCCGGCCGCAGCAGGCCCGGGACGCTCCACGAGTCGTCGGCCGTGCGGTGCACGCCCGCGCGGCGCGGGTCGTGCTCGTCCGCCACCTCGCCGACGAGCTCCTCGACGACGTCCTCGAGCGTCACGACACCCGCCGTCCCGCCGTACTCGTCGACGACGACGGCCATCTGCATGCCGTGCTCACGGAGCTCGACCAGCAGCGGACCCAGGCGCACGGTCTCCGGCACGCGCGGCGCGTCGTCCATGAGGGCGGCGGCGGGCACGTCGGCGCGCCGGTCGTACGGGACGGCGATCGCGCGGCGCAGGTGCACCAGCCCGACGACGTCGTCGTGCGAGGTGTCGATCACGGGGAAGCGCGAGTGCCCGGTCGCCCGGGCGCGGGCCACCACGTCGGCCGCCGTGTGGTCGCGCCGGACGACCTCCATGCGCGTGCGGTCTGTCATCACGTCGACGGCCGTGAGCGTGTCGAGCTCGATCGAGTTCGTCAGGAGCGTGGCGGTGCCCTCGTCGAGCGTGCCGACCTCCGCCGACCGCCGGACGAGCGAGGCGAGCTCCTGGGCCGACCGCCCGCCCGAGAGCTCCTCGCGCGGCTCCACGCCCATGCGGCGCAGCAGGCCGTTGGCGCTGTCGTTGAGCACCACGATCACCGGCCGCAGGGCCGTGGTGAAGCCGCGCTGCAGCGGCGCGACGGCGCGTGCGGTCGCCAGCGGCCGGCTCAGCGCGAGGTTCTTGGGGACGAGCTCGCCGAAGAGCATGGAGAACCCGTTGACGAGGAGGATCGCCCCGACGGCCGCGAGCGCCGTCGCGATCCCCTCGGTCCGCGGGTTGCGCCCCAGGGCGCCCGCGAGCAGGTCGGTGATCGCCGGCTGCGTCGTGTACCCGAGCAGGATGGTCGTGACCGTGATGCCGACCTGGGCGCCCGACAGCTGGGTCGACAGCTCGGCGAGCGCGCGGCGGACCGACCGCGAGCGCCGGTCGGGGGTCCGCTGGACCTCCTGGTCCACGAGCGCCGGGTCGAGCGTCACGAGCGCGAACTCGGCGGCGACGAAGACCGCGGTGCCGGCCGTGAGGGCGACGCCGAGCAGGACGAGCAACCACTCGGTCACCGTGGGCGCCGGGCGGGGTGCGTCGCGAGGGGCGGGCGGAGTCGGGAGGAGCCGGCACCGGGGGCGACCCAGGGCCGGCTCGGACTTGAGCTCGTCATCGTGCGGTCAGCATAACGGCGTGTGCCACGCTAGGCCCCATGGCAGCCAGCAGGCCCGACGCCGACCCCGTGACCGTCCTCGTCGTCGAGGACGAGCCGGCCATCGCCACCGCCATCGCGCACCGGATGACCGCCGAGGGCTGGCGCGTCGAGATCGCGGGCGACGGCCCGAGCGGTGTCGCCGCGGCGGCGCGCCTGAACCCGGACGTCGTCGTGCTGGACGTCATGCTCCCGGGGCTCGACGGGCTCGAGGTGTGCCGCCGGATCCAGCGCGAGCGCCCCGTGCCGGTGATCATGCTCACCGCGCGCGACGACGAGACGGACATGCTGGTGGGCCTCGGCGTCGGCGCCGACGACTACATGACCAAGCCGTTCTCGATGCGCGAGCTCGTGGCGCGCACCAAGGCGCTGCTGCGCCGCGTCGACCGGGCGACCCAGCTCGCCGAGCAGGCGCCCGCGGAACCGGCCATCGTGGTGGGCGACGTCGTCATCGACCGGGCGCAGCGCCGGGTCTCGCGCGACGGCGAGGTCGTGCACCTGACACCCACGGAGTTCGACCTGCTGGTGACGCTCGCCCGGACCCCCCGCACGGTCCTGACCCGCGAGCGCCTCCTCGCGGAGGTGTGGGACTGGGTCGACGCGTCGGGGACCCGCACCGTCGACTCGCACGTCAAGGCCCTGCGTCGCAAGCTCGGACCGGACCTCATCCGCACCGTGCACGGCGTGGGCTACGCGTTCGAGCCGACCGGCCGACCCACGAGCGGCTGACGTGCCGACACCACGCCACGTCGGGCACCCCGGACGCGGCCGGCTGCCGGACGTCCGGCCGCTGGACCGGCTCTCGACGATCAAGATCAAGCTGGGCGTCCTCGTCGCGGCGAGCGTCGTGGTGGCCGCCTTCATCACCTGGCTCGGGCTCTACAACCACCTCGGCCCGACGCGGACCCTCCCGCTGGCCGTCGTGGTCGCCCTGCTGGCCGTGCAGGTCCTCGCGCGCGGCATGACGTCGCCGCTGCGGGAGATGACGGCCGCCGCCCGCGCGATGGCCGGCGGCGACTACTCCCAGCGCGTGCGCGCCACCAGCCGCGACGAGGTCGGCCAGCTCGCCGAGGCGTTCAACACCATGGCGCGCGACCTCGAGCACGTCGACGTGCTGCGCCGCGAGATGGTGGCCAACGTCTCCCACGAGCTGCGGACGCCGGTGACGGCGCTGCGCGCGCAGCTCGAGAACATGGTCGACGGCGTCAGCGAGCCCGACCCCGAGGCGCTCCAGGCCGCGCTGACCCAGACCGAGCGGCTCGGGCGGCTCGTCGCCTACCTGCTCGACCTGTCCCGCATCGAGGCGGGCGCCGTGGGCCTGGACGTCGACGACGTGCCGCTGGAGGACTTCCTGCGCGACGCCGTGGCCGCCGCGGAGCCGCTCGCCGCCGAGAAGCAGCTGCGGCTCGAGACGGTGGTCCACCCGGCGGGCCTGACGGTCCCCGCCGACGCCGAGCGGCTGCACCAGGTCGTGGCCAACCTCCTGCACAACGCGGTCCGGCACTCCCCCGTCGGCGGCCGCATCACGGTGGCGGCGGGGCGCTCCGGCGGGTCGGTGGTGATCGACGTCGCGGACGAGGGCCCGGGCATCCCGCGGGGCGACCGCGAGCAGGTCTTCGTACGGTTCAGCCGCGGCAACGCCCCCGCGCAGACCGGGAGCGAGAGCACCGGCGGCACGGGCCTGGGCCTGGCGATCGTGCGCTGGGCGGTCCAGCTCCACGGCGGCACGGTGCACGTCGCCGACTCGGCGAAGGGCTGCGTGATGCGCGTGACGCTGCCGGCGAAGCGGCAGCCCACGCCCCGATAGTTGTTCTAGTCCCGTTGGAACAATAGGGTGATGGACATGACACACGCAGCGACCGCGCCCCCGGGCGAGCAGGGCGTCGTCTCGGTCCGGAACCTCACCAAGCGGTTCGGGTCGGTCCTCGCCGTGGACGACCTGACCTTCGACGTGCACCCCGGGCGGGTGACCGGCTTCCTCGGGCCCAACGGCGCGGGCAAGACGACGACGCTGCGGATGCTCCTCGGGCTCGTCCGCCCGTCGGCCGGCAGCGCGACGATCTCGGGCGGCACGTACGCCACCCTCCCCCGCCCGGCGCGGGTCGTCGGCGCGGCCCTGGAGGCCGCGAGCTTCCACCCCGGCCGGACCGCGCGCGACCACCTGCGGGTGCTCGCGCCGCAGGTCGGCGTGCCGGACTCCCGGTGCGACGAGGTCCTGGACATCGTCGGCCTCGGTGCGGTCGCCCGGCGCCGCGCGGGCGGGTTCTCCCTCGGCATGCGCCAGCGCCTCGGCCTGGCCACGACCCTGCTGGGCGACCCGCAGGTCCTCGTGCTCGACGAGCCGGCCAACGGCCTCGACCCCGAGGGCATCGCGTGGCTGCGCTCCTTCCTGCGCCACCTCGCCGGCGAGGGCCGCACCGTCCTCGTCTCGAGCCACGTGCTCTCCGAGGTCCAGCAGACGGTCGACGACGTCGTCATCATCGCCCGCGGCCGCCTGGTGCACGCCTCGCCGCTGGCCGAGCTCGCCCGCCTCGCGCGGCGCACCGTGCGCGTCGCCTCGCCCGACGTCGACGGCCTGCGCCGGCTCGCCGACCGCCTCGGCGTCGCGGCCGAGCCCGGGCCCGCACCGGGCACGCTGCTGCTCGACGACGTCGACCCGGCCACCGTGGGCGCCGCCGCCTTCGCGGCGGGCGTCGAGCTCCACGAGCTCAGTGCGCGCGACGTCGGCCTCGAGGACCTCTTCCTCCAGCTGACCACCGGTCCGACGACCGAGAGGGGTGCCGCGTGATCGCCGCGCTCAAGACCGAGTACCGCAAGCTCGTCACCACCCGGATGTGGTGGGTCCTGCTGCTCTGCATGGCGTTCTACATGGCGTTCCTCGGCGGGTTCATGGCCTTCGTCCTCACGCTCGGCGACGGCGCGGCCGGCGCCGGCATGACCGGTGAGCCGACCCCGGAGCTACCGGCCGCGGACCTCGTGCAGACCGTCTACACGCTCGCCCCGTCGGTCGGGTACGTCTTCCCCGTGATCGTCGGCGCGCTCGCCGTGACCAACGAGTTCCGGCACATGACCATCACGCCGACCCTGCTGACCGAGCCCCGCCGCTCGCTCGTCCTCGGCGCGAAGCTCCTCGCGAGCCTGCCGGTCGGTGCGGTGTTCGGCCTCGTGGGCACCGGGGCGACGGTGGCGACGGGCGCCGCGGTGCTCGCGCTGCGGGGCGAGCCGACACTCCTCGGCGATCCCGACGTGCTGCTCACGCTCGGCCGCTCGGTCCTGGTGCTCGCGGTCTGGGCGATGGTCGGCGTCGGCTTCGGCGCGGCACTGACCAACCAGGTCGCCGCCATCGTCGTGCTGCTCGCCTTCACGCAGTTCGTCGAGCCGATGCTCCGCCTGTTCCTGGGGGCCTTCGAGCCGACGGAGGGCGTGGTGCGCTGGCTGCCCGGAGCGGCGGGCGAGGCGGTGACCGGATCGAGCTTCTACGCGGCCAGCGGCATCAGCGACCTGGTCCCCTGGTGGCAGGGGCTCCTGGCGCTGGTCGCCTACGGCCTCGCCTTCGCCGTCCTGGGCCGGTTCACCGCCTTCCGCAGGGACATCACCTGACGAGTGGGGCGGACGTCACGTCCCCGATGGGGCCGCCCCGCGCGCGGCTGACGGCCGGGCTCGCGGAAATCGCCTAGGGTGGATGCCGAGATGACCGGTGTCAACGGTCTGAGGTCCCGTGGCGGAAGTGGGCGATCCTGGCGTGTCCCAGAAGGCGGAGCACGATGCCGTGCGCGCAGCGTTCGGTGCCAACCAGTGGCTGGTGGACGAGCTCTACGAGCAGTACCTGACCGACAAGGACGCCGTCGACCCGGCGTGGTGGGACTTCTTCGAGGACTACCGCCCACGGGGTGACCAACCGGCGCCCGACGGGCAGCGGCCCGCGGCGTCGGACGGCGCCGACGGTGCGGCCACGCGGCGCGAGGCGCCCGAGGCGTCCTCCGGGCGCAACGGCGCCGCGCCCG
>NZ_JACEXH010000182.1:0-6155 GCF_014525465.1 Actinotalea sp. JY-7885
GGTCAGCCCGCGGCCGGCGCGGTGCTCGTGGTGCTCGACGTCGTCGACGCCGTGGAGGTCGTGGCCCCGCCGCTCGACCCGCTCCCGCCGGACCCGCCGGCGCCCGACGCCGCCGGCGCCGGGGCCGCGGTGGACGTGCCGGACGAGCCGTTGCCGCCCGAGGCGCCGTCGGACCCGGACGAGCTCGAGCTCGACGCCTTCTTCTTCGCACCGGTCTCGGCGCGCGCGTCGGTCCGGTAGAAGCCGGACCCCTTGAACACCACCCCGACGTTGCCGAAGAGCTTGCGCAGCCGGCCCTGGCACTGGGGGCACTGCGTGAGCGCGTCGTCCGTGAAGGCCTGCTGCGCGTCGAAGCGGTGCTCGCAGGCCGTGCACGCGTACGAGTAGGTGGGCACTGGTTCCTCCAGGTCGGGCGATGGTGTCCGGGCCGCGGTGCGCACGCCTCGCCGGGCCGGTTGGGGGCTGGCACTCGCTGCGTCCGAGTGCCAATGGTACGACGGCGGGCCGCGCCGGCTCCACGGCTTCCGCGCCGGGTCGTCGCACGCCCGCGCGGGCCCTTCGCCCGCGGCCGGTTAGGCTCGCCGCGTGCCTCGTCGTCGTGCCCTGCGTCTTCTCGTCGGTACCGCCGCGGTGGTCGTCCTCGCGCTCGTCGTCGTGGTCGGCGTCGCCGCGACGGTGGTGCGTCGGCCGCTGCCGGACGACTCCGGCGCCATCGACGTCCCCGGCCTGAGCGCGGACGTCACGGTGCTGCGCGACGCCCGCGGCGTGCCGAGCATCTACGCGGACACGGCCGAGGACCTCTTCGCGGCCCAGGGCTACGTCCACGCCCAGGACCGCTTCTTCGAGATGGACTACCGCCGCCACGTGACGGCCGGGCGCCTCTCCGAGCTGGTCGGCCAGAACGAGGAGGCGCTCGCCGCCGACGTCGTCATCCGGACCTTCGGCTGGCGCGACGTCGCCGAGGCGGAGTGGGACCTGCTGGACGCCGACACGCGGCGGTACTACGAGGCCTACGCCGACGGCGTCAACGCCTACCTCGAGGCGCACGACGCGGAGTCCCTCGGCCTCGAGTACGCCGTGCTGGGCCTGCAGGTCGACGTCGCCCAGCCCGAGCCGTGGACCCCGCTGGACTCGCTGACGTGGCTCAAGGCCATGGCCTGGGACCTGCGCGGCAACTACGGCGACGAGCTCTCGCGCGCGGTGACGTACACGACGGTGCGCGACATCGCGCGGGTCGACGAGCTGTTCCCGCGGTACCCGCAGGAGACGAACACGCCGATCCTCAGCGAGGTGGTGCCGGCGTCGGCCGTCGTCGCGCTGCCCGACGGCGCGGGTGATCCCTCGACGCTGCTGTCGGACGACCTCGAGGTCGCGCTCGACGCCGCGCGGCGCGCGATCGACGCGGTGCCGACGATGCTCGGCGAGGGCGACGGCACGGGCTCGAACTCATGGGTCGTCGCCGGCGAGCACACGGCCTCGGGGCTTCCCCTCCTCGCGAACGACCCGCACCTGTCGATCTCGGCGCCCGGCATCTGGACGCAGATGGGGCTGTACTGCACGCAGGTCGGTCCGCAGTGCCCGTTCGAGGCCTCCGGCTTCACCTTCTCCGGCATGCCCGGCGTGGTCATCGGGCACAACGCCCACCTCGCGTGGGGGCTGACGAACCTCGGTGCCGACGTGACGGACTTCTTCATCGAGCGCACCGACCCCGACGAGGGCACCTACCTGCGCGACGGCGAGCAGCTCCCGCTCGAGACGCGGACCGAGGTGATCGAGGTCGCCGGCGCCGAGCCCGTCGAGATCGAGGTCCGCTCGACCGCGCACGGGCCGATCGTCTCGGACGCCCTCGGCATCGGCCGGGTCGCCGGCGCCCCGCTGCCCGAGGGGCGGCGCGGCGTCCCCGAGGTCGCGCTGCAGTGGACGGCGCTCGAGCCCGGCCGGACGGCCGACGCCGTCTTCGCGATGGCGCTCGCGCAGGACGCCGACGACGTCGCCGCGGCCGCGGCGCTGTTCGACGTGCCGTCGCAGAACATCGTCTTCGCGACGGTCGAGGGCCAGATCGGCTACCAGGCGCCCGGGAAGATCCCCGTGCGCGCGCGGGTCGCCGACGGCCCCGTCCCGGCCGACGGCACCTGGCCCCGTCCGGGGTGGGACTCGCGCTACGACTGGCAGGGCTACGTCGCGGCCGAGGAGATGCCCGCCGCGGTCGACCCGGCCGCCGGCTACCTCGTCGCGGCGAACCAGGCCGTCACGGCCGCAGGGCAGCCGCCCTTCCTCACGAGCGACTGGGACTACGGCTACCGCTCGCAGCGGATCCGCGCCCTCATCGAGGAGGCGGTCGTCGCCGGCGTCCCCCTGGACGCCGCGGCCATGACCAGCTTCCAGAACGACGCGTGGAGCCCCTACGCGGCAGCGCTCGTGCCCGCGCTCCTTGCGGCCCCGGTGGAGGACGGCTTCACCGGCCAGGCCGTCGAGCTGCTGCGCGACTGGGACTTCGAGCAGGAGCCGGACTCGGCCGCGGCGGCGTACTTCTCGGCCGTCTGGGCGACGCTCCTGGAGCTGACGTTCTGGGACGACCTGCCGCAGGAGGAGTGGCCGAGCGGCGACAGCCGCTGGCTCGAGGTCGTGGTGCGGCTGCTCGAGGACCCCGCCAACCCGTGGTGGGACGACCGCCGGACCGTGAACGTCGTCGAGAGCCGCGACGAGATCCTGTCCCGCTCGCTGTCGACCGCGCGGCTGCGGCTGACGGTCGAGCTCGGCAGCGAGCCCGCGGCCTGGCAGTGGGGCCGGCTGCACACCGCCGCGCCCGAGCACCCCGTGCTCGGAGCCGACGGGGTCCCCGCGCCGGTGCGACAGCTGGTCAACCCCCGGCCGCTCGCCGTCGGCGGCGGGTCGTCGATCGTCAACGCGACTGCCTGGGACGCGGCCAGCGGCTCCTTCGCGGTGACGTCGGCGCCGTCGATGCGGATGGTCGTGGACCTCGGCGACCTGGACGGCTCGACGTGGGTGAACCTCACCGGCGCCTCCGGCCATCCCGGGAGCGTGCACTACACCGACCAGTTCGACGCCTGGGCCCGGGGCGAGGCGTTCCCCTGGCCGTTCAGCCGCGAGGCCGTGACGGACGCGGCGGTCCGGGAGCTCGTGCTGCGCCCTGGGGAACGCTGAGAGCGCCCAGCCCGCAGGCTGAGCGCTCTCGCGTTGCGTTCGGTCGTGCCGTGGCTCAGCGGAGCCAGGTGTGCTTCCCGATGATCCGGGCCCAGATCTTGCCCACGCCCCACGTGTCGCCCGCCAGGGTGGCGGCCGCGATGATCAGCAGCAGGGCCTCGTGCCAGTGCGAGTCCACGATCGGGTTCGTGCCGCCGAGGACGAACGGGATCTGCGCCAGGTACATGAAGAACATCAGCAGGGTGCCGGTGACCGCGGCGATCCTCAGGCCGGCGCCGAAGACCATCGCGATGCCGATGCCGAGCAGACCGAGCATGAACAGGACGTCACCGAACGGGTTGGCGAACACCTGGAAGAGCCCGGCGAAGGGGCCCTCGATGCCCATGATGAAGCCCTGGGCCGGGGTGCCCCCGTTGATCCAGGCGCGCTCGGCCGGGGTGGCGAACCCGAGGCCGAACGTCTTGTCGAGGAACGCCCACAGGAACGTGAAGCCGATCGTGATCCGCGCGATCGCGAGCACCTTGCGGGTCGACGCGCGCGTGACGATCTGCTCCTGGTAGATGGTGGTGTCGGTGGTCTTCGGGACCGCCTTCGTGGTGGTGGACATGCTGACCCTCCCAGGACGTGCCGCCGCGGCCTCGCCGCGCCGGGAGCCCGTGTTCCCGAGCTCTGGTACCAGATTTGCACCGGCGCGCGCCGTGCACATGAGTCCAAGGTCCGCGGGACCAAAGGCCCCGTCCAGGGACATCACGGGCGCCCGGTCGCGGCGCCGAGCGGGTCCGCGGGACCTAGGACCCCGGACGGGCCGCCGCACAGGAGGGACGCTGGAGGGGTCGGGGCCGGACGCGAGTCCGTCCCAGGGGACTCGCCAAGGGGTCCCGGCTCAAGGGCGTGCCCGCCTGGTCGCGCGGGCGGGCACGCCCACACCGAGCCCCGCCTGCCCGCCGTGCGTCGGACGCGCGACGCGGGCCGCCCCGGTCCCGGGGCGCGACCCCAGGCGCCCGGAGAAGCTCAGGCGCTCGTGGCGGTCCCGCCGACGCGCCGCCACCGCTGGGGCGTGGTGATGACGTCGACGCGCAGGTCGTGCCCCTCGTGCGGCAGCGGCCGCTCGGTGGCGTCGTACACCTCGGTCTCGAAGACCATCGCGATGACGCTCGTCCCCGGCGTGCAGTGCATGAGGACGCGGTCGTACCAGCCGCCGCCCTGACCCAGCCGGACGCCGGAGGTGTCGACGGCGAGCGCGGGCGCCACCACGGCGCCGGCCTGGGCCACGGCCTCGGCGCCCAGCGTCGGGCCGGGCGGCTCCGGCGGCCGTCCCGGCGCGCGCACCTGCAGCTCCTCCGCGGTCGTGAACCACGCCCAGTCCCGCTGCAGCCCCGTGCCGAGCACCGGCAGCAGCACGCGGGTCCCGCGCCGGGCCAGGCGCTCGAGGAGCGGGATCGTGCCCGGCTCGCTCGGCCGGGCGACGTAGGCGGCCACGACGTCGGCCCCGCGCACCTGGGGCAGGTCGCCGACGACCTGCGCGAAACCGGCCGCGGCCCGCGCGTGCTGGCGGGTCGAGAGGCGCTCGCGCTCCGACCTGATGACCCGTCGCAGCTGCTCCTTCGTCTCGGACGGCCCGAGGCGGGCGCCGTCGACCCAGGGCTGTCCGGCGCTGTTCATGGGTCACATCATCGCAAAGAATCGGTCTCGTTGGCGTGTCCGAGGTCCCGGGCCGCGCGTCGCGGCACGCCCGGACGCGCCGTCGCGCGCAGTTCACATGCCCGAAGCGCCACGGACGCCGGGGCGGGCTAGCCTCCCGCCATGACCATCCGCAAAGCCGTGATCCCCGCCGCCGGACTGGGGACGAGGTTCCTCCCCGCCACGAAGTCGACGCCCAAGGAGATGCTGCCGGTCGTCGACAAGCCTGCGATCCAGTACGTCGTCGAGGAGGCCGTTGCCGCCGGCCTGCACGACGTCCTGATGATCACCGGTCGGTCGAAGCGCACGCTCGCCGACCACTTCGACTCGGTGCCCGAGCTCGAGAGCGCCCTGGAGGCGAAGGGCGACCAGCAGCGCCTGGCCGAGGTCCGTCGCTCCACCGACCTCGCCGACGTCCACTTCGTGCGGCAGGGCCAGCCCAAGGGCCTGGGCCACGCGGTGCTGTGCGCGCGCCACCACGTGGGCGACGAGCCGTTCGCGGTGCTGCTCGGCGACGACCTCATCGACGAGCGCGACCCGATCCTGCCGACGATGATGGCGCTCCAGGAGCGCACGGGCGGCTCGGTCGTCGCGCTGCTCGAGGTCGCTCCCGAGCAGGTGCACCTCTACGGCTGCGCGGCCGTCGAGCCGCTCGACGGCGCGGACGGCGACGAGGACCAGGTCCGCATCACCGGCCTGGTGGAGAAGCCGGACCCGGCCGACGCGCCGAGCAACCTCGCCATCATCGGCCGGTACGTGCTCAACCCCGCCGTCTTCGGGGTGCTCGACGAGACCGAGCCCGGGCGCGGCGGGGAGATCCAGCTGACCGACGCGCTCGCGACCCTGGCCGGGATGCCCGCGGAGGAGGGTGGCGGCGTCTACGGTGTCGTCTTCCGCGGCCGCCGCTACGACACGGGGGACCGGCTCGACTACCTCAAGGCCGTCGTGCAGATCGCCGCCGATCGGCCCGACCTGGGTCCCGACCTGCGCGCCTGGCTGACGGAGTACGTCGCGACGCTGCCATGATGGCGGCCCTATGAGATCAGTCTCCGAGCACCTCGCGGCCGTCCTCGACGCCGCCCGTCCGGTCGTCCCGCTGGACGTGGTGCTCGCCGACGCCGACGGCTGCATCCTCGCCGAGGACGTCACGGCCCCGGCCGACGTGCCGTCGCGCCCGGTCGCCGCGGTCGACGGCTACGCGGTGCGCGCGTCCGACGTCGGGCTGCGCGGCCCGGGGGCCGCCCCGGACGTCGCGCTCCCGGTGGTCGACGACGCCCCGGTGACCGCCGCGCAGCCGCTGCGCCTGGTGC
>NZ_JACEXH010000183.1:0-6032 GCF_014525465.1 Actinotalea sp. JY-7885
CGGCCGGGGCGGTGCGCGTGCGCCCCGGCGCGCTCGGGCGTCACGCCGGCGGGCCGGCCTGGGTCCTGCTCGTCGACGACGTCGTGACGACCGGGGCGACGCTGCGCGCGTGCGCGGACGCGCTGACGACGGCGGGTGCGCTCGTCGTGGGAGCGCTGGTCCTCGCCGCCACGCCGCCGCCCCGCGGGGCCGGTGCCGTGGTGGCCTCGACGCCTGCGGCGACCTCCTGACGGGGCATCTCGGGACGATCCGTACCAGGACGCCGCGGGCCCGCGCACCGGGACCTCCGTCGGTTCACGTCCTGGTCACAGGAGGACTAACGTCAGTACATGGAGCCGTTCCCGCCCGGCGCGCAGGCCCACCCACCGGGGTGGTGCGCTCGCCGAGGGCGGACGTGGCCCCCTGCCACGCCCGCCGGAGCACGAGGGAGGTGGTGCGCGCCGTCCGCCCGATGAGGGCGTCCCCCGCAGTCCGCCGGGCGGTGCACGCACCGCCCCGTTTCCAGGAGGTTCACCATGGAGATCGTCGTCGTCGGTCGCCACACCGAGGTGCCCGAGCGTTTCCGCCGCCACGTCGAGGACAAGCTGGCCAAGATCACCCAGCTGGCCCCGCGTGCGATGCGCGTGGACGTCGAGGTCACCCACGAGAAGAACCCGCGCCAGGCCGAGGTGGCCGAGCGGGTGGAGCTCACGGTGCTCGGCAAGGGGCCCGTCATCCGTGCCGAGGCGTGCGCGGACGACCCCTATGCGGCGCTGGACGCGGCGACCACCAAGCTCATGGAGCGGCTGCGCAGGGCACGTGACCGGCGCAAGGACCACCACAAGTCCGTCCCGGCGGTGCCGGTCGACGTGCGCCCGATCGAGGAGGAGCCGCCCGTCGAGGAGCCGGAGCAGCCGGCTCCCGCGCCCGGCGAGGTCGTCGAGACGACGTGGGGCGACTCGCCCGTCGTCATCCGGGAGAAGCTGCACCAGGCCGAGCCGATGACCCTCGACGACGCCCTCTACGAGATGGAGATGGTGGGTCACGACTTCTACCTGTTCATCGACGCCGAGACGGCCCTGCCGTCCGTCGCCTACCGGCGCCGGGGGTGGAGCTACGGCGTCATCCGGCTCGACGCCCCCGTGAACGCCCCGGCGGTCCAGGCCGTCTAGCGCGTCGACGCCGGCGTGTCGGTGCGGGGCGCGAGGATGGCCACCATGCCCACCTCGCGCCCCGTCGCACGTCCGGAACGGCTCACGCTCGCCCAGGCGCGTCGGGTCGCCCTGCGCGCGCAGGGTCTCGACCGACGTCGGCCCGAGCCCGGCTCTCCCGTGACGATGCGGGCCTTCCAGGGCGTCGTCGACCGGCTCGGCCTGCTGCAGATCGACTCGGTCAACGTGGTCGCGCGCGCGCACCTGATGCCCGCGTTCTCCCGGCTGGGCGCGTACGACGTCGGCCTCCTGGACCGGGCCTCGTCCCGGCCGCCGCGCCGCCTCGTCGAGTGCTGGGCGCACGAGGCCTCGTTCGTGCCCCCGACGACCTACCGCCTGCACGGCTGGCGCCAACGGGGCTACCTGAACCAGGCCTGGGGGACCATCCAGGAGGTGCCGCTGCGCCACTCCGGCGTGGTCGAGGAGATCCGCGCCCTCGTCCGCGAGCGGGGGCCGGTCACGGCGCGCGAGGTCCACGAGCTCCACGCCTCGGGCGTCGCGGTGGCGCGCACGGAGTGGGGCTGGAACTGGACCGTGGCCAAGCGGGTGCTGGAGTTCCTCTTCTTCACCGGGGAGATCACCTCCGCGCGCCGCAACGCCGCCTTCGAGCGGTGCTACGACTTCACGGAGCGCGTCCTGCCGCCGGCGGTGCTCGCGAGCCCCGAGCCGGACGAGGCCGACGCCGTGCGCGAGCTGCTCGCGATCGGGGCCAGGGCGCACGGCATCGGCACGGCCCGCTGCTTCGCCGACTACTTCCGCATCCGGCGGCCGGAGGCGGTGCGCGCCGGGGTCGCCGAGCTCGTGGAGGAGGGCGTCCTCGTGCCCGTGCGGGTCGACGGCTGGGACCGGCCGACCTACCTGCACCGGGACGCGGAGCTGCCCCGCCGGGCGACCGGGCGTGCGCTGCTGAGCCCCTTCGACCCCCTGGTCTTCGAGCGACGACGGCTCGAGGAGCTGTTCGGCATGCGGTACCGGATCGAGATCTACGTCCCCGCGGCCCAGCGGGTGCACGGCTACTACGTGCTGCCCTTCCTGCTCGACGACCGCTTCGCGGCCCGCGTCGACCTCAAGGCCGACCGCGCCCGCGGCACTCTGCTGGTGCAGGCCGCGCACCTCGAGCCGGGCGCGCCGCCGCAGACCGCCACGGAGCTCGCGACGGAGCTGCGGGCGCTCGCGGCCTGGCTGGGGCTGGACGCCGTGCGGGTCCCCGAGGGCGCGCCGGGGGACCTCGCGGGGGCGCTGCGGGCGCTCGCGTGAGCCGGCCGCGACCGGTCCCGGGACGGCCCGCCACGCTCACCGGGTGGCGTCGTGCCCGGCGAGGCGCCGCCCTCGCCTACGATGGACGTCGGTCTGTCTCGACCATCGGCTCGTCGCCGCCCGGCACGGGTCTCTGAGAAGTCTGGAGCAACGCGTGCCGTCGATCCTCGACAAGGTCCTGCGGATGGGCGAAGGCCGGATCGTCAAGCGGCTGAGCGGCCTCGCCGACCAGGTCAACGCCCTCGAGGACAGCTTCAGCGCCCTCAGCGACGCCGAGCTGCGCGAGGAGACCGACCGCTTCAAGGCGCGCCTGGCCGACGGCGAGACGCTCGACGACCTGCTGCCCGAGGCGTTCGCCGCGGTGCGCGAGGCCGCGAAGCGGACGCTCGGCCACCGGCCCTACGACGTCCAGCTCATGGGTGGGGCGGCGCTGCACCTCGGCAACATCGCCGAGATGAAGACCGGTGAGGGCAAGACCCTCGTCGCGACGCTGCCGGCGTACCTCAACGCGCTGACCGGCAAGGGCGTCCACGTCGTCACGGTCAACGACTACCTCGCGAGCTACCAGAGCGACCTCATGGGCCGCGTGTTCCGGTTCCTGGGCCTGACGACGGGCTGCATCATCGCGGGCCAGAAGCCGGCCGAGCGGCGCGAGCAGTACGCGGCGGACATCACGTACGGCACGAACAACGAGTTCGGCTTCGACTACCTGCGCGACAACATGGCGTGGAAGCCGGAGGAGCTCGTCCAGCGCGGCCACCACTTCGCGATCGTCGACGAGGTCGACTCGATCCTCGTGGACGAGGCGCGCACGCCGCTCATCATCTCCGGGCCCGCCTCGGGCGACTCGAACAAGTGGTACGGCGAGTTCGCCAAGGTCGCGCGGCGCCTGACGGCGGACGTCGACTACGAGGTCGACGAGAAGAAGCGCACCGTGGGCGTCCTCGAGCCGGGCATCGCCAAGGTCGAGGACTACCTGGGGATCGAGAACCTCTACGAGTCGCTCAACACGCCGCTCATCGGGTTCCTCAACAACGCCCTCAAGGCCAAGGAGCTCTTCAAGAAGGACAAGGACTACGTCGTCATGAACGGCGAGGTCCTCATCGTCGACGAGCACACCGGACGCATGCTGCCCGGCCGTCGCTACAACGAGGGCATGCACCAGGCCATCGAGGCCAAGGAGGGCGTGGCGATCAAGGCCGAGAACCAGACGCTCGCCACGATCACGCTCCAGAACTACTTCCGCCTGTACGACAAGCTCTCCGGCATGACCGGCACCGCCCAGACCGAGGCGGCGGAGTTCCAGAGCACGTACAAGCTCGGGGTGGTGCCCATCCCGACGAACCGGCCGATGCAGCGCGTCGACCAGCCCGACCTCGTCTACAAGAACGAGGAGGGCAAGTTCAAGGCCGTCGTCGACGACATCGTCGAGCGCCACGCCGCGGGCCAGCCCGTGCTCGTCGGTACGACGAGCGTCGAGAAGAGCGAGCTCCTCTCGCGGCTCCTGCGCAAGCAGGGCGTCCCCCACGAGGTCCTCAACGCCAAGCAGCACGCGCGCGAGGCCGCGATCGTCGCCCAGGCGGGCCGCAAGGGCGCCGTCACCGTCGCGACGAACATGGCCGGCCGCGGCACCGACATCATGCTCGGCGGCAACGCCGAGTTCATGGCCGTCGCGGCGCTCGCCGAGAAGGGCCTGAATCCCGCGGACCAGCCGGAGGAGTACGAGGCCGCGTGGCCCGCGGCCCTCGAGGCCGCCACCTCCGCCGTCGCGGCGGAGCACGAGGAGGTCGTCGAGCTCGGCGGGCTGTACGTGCTGGGTACCGAGCGTCACGAGTCGCGGCGCATCGACAACCAGCTGCGCGGGCGATCCGGCCGCCAGGGCGACCCGGGCGAGTCCCGGTTCTACCTCTCGATGACCGACGACCTCATGCGGCTGTTCAACGCCGGCCTGGCCGAGTCGATGATGAACCGCGCCGGCTTCCCCGACGACATGCCGCTCGAGTCGAAGATGGTCTCCCGCGGCATCCAGAGCGCCCAGGCGCAGGTCGAGGCGCGCAACTTCGAGATCCGCAAGAACGTCCTGAAGTACGACGACGTCCTCTCGCGCCAGCGCACGGTCATCTACGACGAGCGTCGCCGCGTCCTGCAGGGCGAGGACATGCAGGACCAGATCCAGCACTTCGTGACGGACGTCGTGACCGCGTACGTCGACGGGGCGACGGCCGAGGGCACGCCCGAGTCGTGGGACCTCGAGGCGCTGTGGACCGCGCTCAGGGTCGTGTTCCCCGTCTCGATCACGTCCGAGGAGGTCGTCGAGGAGGCCGGTGGTGCCACGCGGCTCACGCGCGACCTGCTGCTCGAGGAGCTGCTGTCCGACGCGCGGCACGCGTACGAGCAGCGCGAGGAGCAGCTCGGCTCGGCGAACATGCGCCAGCTCGAGCGGCGCGTCGTGCTCTCGGTGCTCGACCGCAAGTGGCGCGAGCACCTCTACGAGATGGACTACCTCAAGGACGGCATCGGCCTGCGGGCGATGGCGCAGCGCGACCCGCTGGTCGAGTACCAGCGCGAGGGCTTCCAGCTCTTCAACGCGATGACCGAGGGCATCAAGGAGGAGTCGGTCACCTACCTGTACAACCTCGAGGTCAAGGTCGCCGACCCGGCCGCGAGCGTGGGCGCCCAGCCCGGCGGCCCGCAGCTCGTGGGTGCGGCCGCCGCGGCGCCGGCCACCGGCGACGCCCCGCTCGAGGTGCAGGACAGCGCGGCGGCCGACGGCGTGCCGCAGGACGATGTGCCGCAGGACGACGTCCCCGGCGACGACGCCCCGGTCCCCGCCGCGCGTCGCCGGACCAGGGCGGCCGCCGGCGCGACCTCGTCGCCGGCTCAGACGCTGATCGCCAAGGGCCTCGACGGCCCGGAGCGCCGGGTCCCGCTGCAGTACTCCGCGCCCAGCGTGGACGGCGACGCCACCGCGGTGGTGACGGCCGAGGCGGGGCCGAGCGAGAAGGACGGCCAGACGTACCCCGGCACGCCGCGCAACGGGCAGTGCCCGTGCGGGTCCGGCAAGAAGTACAAGGCCTGCCACGGGAAGAACGAGGTCGCCTGACCCGCGTCGCCTGAGCTGAGCCGCTCGACCCGTGTGCCGGGTCGGGCGGCTCAGCCGATCTGGAGCACCGTCGCGCGCCACGCGCCGCGGCGCAGCTCCATGCGGACCGCCGCGGCGCGGACCCGGGTGCCGTCGTGCACGACCACGCTCGCCTCGGCGACCGTCCGGCTCACGCGCGAGACCACGGTGCTGCGCACGGTGGGGCGCCGGGCGGGCGGTGCGACGGCGGCGGGGCAGCGCCGGCTGAGCTGCTCGAAGACCGCGGGGCTGACCCAGCGCGCGAGCTGGAGCACGGGCCGGCCGCCGGCGAGCGACTCGACGGCCGCCAGGACGACCGCGCCGCACAACCGCGCGGGGTCGGACGGCGAGGCCTCGACCGGCGCCGGGGCAGCGACGGGCCACAGCGACTCCGTGACGGGCGACGTCACGCACCGCAGCAGCGGCGCGACGGCCTCGGCGGCTCGTGCGGCGGCCTGCGGGGC
>NZ_JACEXH010000184.1:0-5932 GCF_014525465.1 Actinotalea sp. JY-7885
CGTGCGAGGCGGGGCGGCGCGGCCCGGCTCGTCGGTCGGGCCGGCGCCGGGCGCGGGCACCATCGGGGTGGTCGCCCGGTTCACGGGGGCGGTCCGAACCCGGCGTCGCGCAGGACGGCGCGGCCGACGTCGGACGTCAGGAGGTCGACGAACGCGCGCGCGCCGGCGGGATGGGGCGCGTCGGGCAGGACGAGGACCGGGTACGACGTCGTCCACGGCGCGGCGCCGTCGCCGGTGAGTGCGGTGCCGGGCTCGCCCGCGGCCCCCCGATCGCCCGTGGCGCCGTCGAGCGGGACGCCGACGACCCGGCCCGCACGCACGAGGGGCGCCGACGGGTGCACGTCGGACGCGTAGACCAGTCCCGCGTCCACCTCGCCGAGCGCCACCTTGGTGAGGACCCCGCCCACGTCGTTCTCGTACGTCACCGGCGCGCGTGCGACGCCGGCGGCGGCCAGCACGGCGTCGGCGCCCTCACCGCACGGGACCTCGGGGCGGCACACCGCGTACCGGGCGTGGGCGAGGTCGGCGAGGGACCGGACGGCGGCGTCGTCGTCCGGCGCGTCGCCGTTGCCGGGCGCGGACGGCCCCGGGACGGCGAGGGCCATGGTGTTCGTCGCGACCACGACGGGCTCGGGCGTCCCGGTCCCGGCCTCGTCGAGCGCGCCGGTCGCGGCCGCCATCGTCTCCACGCTGGCCGTGGCCAGGACGTCGGCGGGCGCACCCGCCGCGACCTGCGCGGCGAGGGCGGTGCTCGGTCCGGTCGAGATCGTCACGGTCAGCCCGGGGTGGCGCCGCTCGAGCTCGGCGGCGAGCGTCTCGTAGGGCTCGGCGAGCGACGCTGCGGCGAGCACGACGACCTCGCCCACGGCGTCGTCGTCCGTGCCGCCGGGTGCCGCGCGAGGAGGCGCGTCCGCCGCGTCCGTCCCTGCGGACGCGGTCCCGCCCTCCGCGAGCCAGACCCCGCCGCCGACGAGCAGGACCGTCGTCGCCGCCCACGCGATCGGGCGCCACGCCGCGCGACGCGTGCTCACGCGGCACCACTCACGACCGCGGACGGACGCCGCGCCGGGGGACGCCAGCTCATGCTGCGACCCTCACGGCGACGGGCGCCGGGCGCCGGGGCCGACGTCGTGCGTGGTCGGGCGCTCGATCGCGACCGTCGTGGCCTTGGCGGTCGCCGTCGCGAGGACGCCCGGCTCGAGGCCGAGCTCGTCGGCCGCCTCCCGGCTGATGAGGGAGACCACCCGGAAGGGGCCCGCCTGGATCTCGACCTGGGCCATGACCGTGTCGCGCACCACGCGGGTGACCAGGCCCGTGAACCGGTTGCGCACCGAGTGCCCGGACGAGCCCTCCGGGCCGGGGGTCGAGGCCAGCTCCTGGGCGAACGCCGCGAGCTCGGCGCCGTCGACCACGCGCCGTCCGGTGTCGTCGAGCCGCGCCGTCAGCCGTCCGGCGTCCACCCACCGGCGCACGGTGTCCGTGCTCACGCCCATCAAGGTCGCAGCGTCGCGGATGCGGTAGGTCGGCATCGGCCCACCGTACTCACGTGCGTCCTGAACGGGCTAGAACAGTCGCACCCGCGCCTGAAGGAGCCAACGGCCGGGTCGCCGCGGGCGGAGGCGTCCGGACAGGCGCCCGCGCCCATCACCACCCGTGTGCGCGGAGCGTCGTGCCCTGTGCGGAGCGTCATCCCCTCTCCGCGGAGCGTCGTGCGTCCGAGCGTGGCGCCGCGTGCCGTGCGTGGAGCGTTGTGCGGCCGAGCGGAGCGTCGTGCGCGGTGCGTGGAGCGTCGTGCTCCGACACGCCGGTGTGTCTCGGCACAACGCTCCACGGTCGGTGTCGGGCCCGTTGCGGCGGAGGCGTCAGCTGTCCGGCCACGCTGGTAGCCGGACGCGGCGAGCCGTCTGTGCGGAGCGTCGTGCGGCTGAGCGGAGCGTCGTGCGCGGGATGTGGAGTGTCGTGCTCCGACACGCCGGTGTGTCTCGGCACAACGCTCCACGGTGGGTATCGGGACCCGTGTGCGGCACTCACGGTGGATGGTGTCGGGGCCCGTGCACATCGCTCCACGGTGGGTGTCGGGGCCCGTGGCACGGCGCCGCGCGGGGGTGGGTAGCGTGGCGCGCATGGGGGTGCCGCCGCTCGTGGAGCCGGGTCCGCCGCTCACGACCGCGCAGGTCGAGCGGTGGTCGCGCCACCTGCTGCTGCCGGCGCTCGGGGAGCTCGGGCAACGCCGGCTGCGCGCCGCGCGCGTGTGCGTCGTCGGCGCGGGTGGCCTGGGCGCGCCCGCGCTGCTCTACCTCGCGGCGGCGGGCGTCGGGCGGCTGGGCATCGTCGACCACGACGACGTCGAGCTCAGCAACCTCCAGCGGCAGGTGGTCCACGGCCGTGCCGACGTCGGCCGGGCCAAGACCGAGAGCGCACGCGACGCGGTCCACAGGATCGACGACGACGTCGACGTCGTGCTGCACCACGTGCGGCTGGACGCCGCCACCGTCGACGAGGTGCTGGGGGGCTACGACCTCGTGCTCGACGGGACCGACAACTTCCCGACCCGCTACCTGGTCAACGACGCGTGCGTACGTCTCGGGCTGCCCGAGGTCTGGGGGTCCGTCTACCGCTTCGACGCTCAGGTGTCGGTGTTCTGGGGGCGCCCGCCGCAGGGCAGCGGCGTGCCCGCCGTGCAGCTCCGCGACCTCTTCCCGGCCCCGCCGCCCCCGGGCAGCGTCCCCTCGTGCGCCGAGGGCGGCGTCCTGGGCGCCCTGGTCGGGCAGGTCGGTTCGATCATGGCGACCGAGGCCGTGAAGCTGATCACCGGCACGGGCGAGCCACTGCTGGGCCGCGTGCTGGTGCTCGACGGCCTCGCCGCGCGCTGGTCGGAGGTGCCGCTGCGCGGCGGCGCCCACGCGCCGGCCGCGACCGACGGTGCAGCCCCGACCGACGGTGCAGCTCCGACCGACGATGCAGCCCCGACCGACGGTGCAGCCCGCACCGACGACGTCCCCGACGACCTGCCCGCCGTCACGCCCGACGACGTCCCGACGATCGGCGCGCTCGCCCTCGCCGAACGGCTCAGGGCCCGCGAGCGCGGCGAGGACGACTTCACGCTGGTCGACGTGCGCGAGCCGGGGGAGCGCGCCATCGTCGCGATCCCCGGCGCGCTCGCGATCCCGCTCGCCGACCTGCTCGACGGCACCGGACTGCCGCGCGTCCCGGGCGACCGTCCCGTGGTGCTGCACTGCCGCAGCGGCGTCCGCTCGGCGCAGGCCGCGCGCGCGGTCCGGGCCGCGGGCCGCGACGTCGCGCACCTCGACGGCGGCGTGCTCGCGTGGGTCCGCGACGTCGACCCGTCCCTGCCCTCCTACTGACGCCCGACCGCCCGCGGGGCGTCCCGGACGCGCGGCCGGCGCGGCGGCGGCGCGGACCGCGGCGCTACGGTCGACCCCCATGACCGTCTCCCTCCACCGCCTCGATCCCACGGGTGTCGACCGCGCCGACCTCGTCGAGTTCATGACCCGCAACGTCTTCCCGTTCCACGTCCGGCCGCGGCTCACCGCCGAGGACGTCGAGCGCGCGATCGCCGACGGCGCCTACCGGGACGAGGACCACGACTCCTTCTGGCTCGAGCACGACGTCCTCGGGCGGATCGGCTTCCTGCGGCTGGAGGACCTCAGCGACGACGCACCGCTGTTCGACCTCCGGCTGGACGAGCCCGCCCGCGGCCGGGGCCTGGGTGCCGAGGCGGTGCGCGCGGCGACGGACCTGGTGTTCGGGACCATGCCCGACGTCCACCGCTTCGAGGGCCAGACGCGCGAGGACAACGTCGCCATGCGCCGCACCTTCCTGCGGTGCGGCTGGCTCAAGGAGGCGCACTACCGCGAGGGGTGGCCGGTCGCGGGCGGGCAGCCGGTGGCCTCGGTCGCCTACGCCATCCTGCGGCGCGACTGGGAGACCGGCACGACGACGCCCTTCGTCTGGGAGGACCTCACGGCCTGACGCACGGTCATACTGGCGCGCATGCGAACCGTCACCGAGCACCGCGCCGCCGTGCTCGGCCTCGTCGAGCCGCTGCCCGTCGTCCGCGTCCCGATCGCCGACGCCGCAGGACTCGTGCTCGCGCAGGACGTCCGCGCGCCCGAGGCCCTGCCCCGCTGGAACAACTCCGCGATGGACGGCTACGCCGTGCAGGCGCACGACGTCGCCGCCGCGACCCTCGCGGAACCGGTGCGCCTCACCGTCCTCGCGGACCTGCCCGCCGGCAGCGCCGCCGAGCCCGTCGTGACACCGGGGACGGCGGCGCGGATCATGACCGGCGCGCCGCTCCCGCCCGGCGCGGACGCGGTCGTCCCGGTCGAGCAGACGGACGGCGCGACCGACGTCGTCGCCGTCCACGCACCGGCGGCCCCCGGAGCGCACGTGCGACGGGCCGGCGAGGACGTCGCCGCCGGTGAGCTCGTGCTCGCGGCGGGGACGCTCCTGGGGCCGCGGCAGGTCGCGGCGGCCGCGTCGGTGGGCTGCGGCGAGGTCGCCGTCCACCGGCGGCCGGTCGTGGCGGTCCTGTCCACCGGGAGCGAGCTCGTCGCCCCGGGCGCGCGCCTGGCCCGCGGCCAGATCCCGGACTCCAACTCGTTCCTGCTCGCCGCGGCCGCGCGGGCCGCGGGCTGCGACGTCGTGCGCGTCGGTGCGGTGCCCGACGAGGCGGACGCGCTGCGCGCGGCGCTCGACGCGCAGGACGGCGCCGTCGACCTCGTCATCACCTCGGGCGGCGTCAGCATGGGCGCGTACGACGTCGTGAAGGAGGTGCTCGCCGCCGACGCCGGCATGGCGTTCGTCAGGGTCGCGATGCAGCCGGGCAAGCCCCAGGGCTACGGCCGGCTGCGGGGCGGCACCCCGATCGTGGCGCTGCCCGGAAACCCGGTGAGCGCGTCGGTCTCCTTCGAGGTCTTCGTCCGGCCCGCCGTGCGCCGGCTGCGCGGCCTGGCCGCCGACGTCGTCGAGGAGGAGGCCGTCGCGCTCGAGGGGTGGACCAGCCCGCCGGGCCGCGAGCAGTACATGCCGGTGACGTACGTGGGCACCGCCGCGCCGGGCGACGGCGGGGCGTCGCTGCCCGCGGTGCGCCCGGCCGTGCGCGGCGGCTCGGGCTCCCACCTCGTCGCCGGGCTCGCCCGCGCGGAGGCGCTCGCGGTGGTCGCGGCCGACGTCGAGCGCGTCGAGCCCGGGGATAGGGTGCGGCTCATGCGAGCCGAGCGATGAGCTTCACGCACCTGGACGACGCCGGCCACGCGCGCATGGTGGACGTCACCCACAAGCAGCCGACCGTCCGGCAGGCCACGGCGGCCGGTCACGTCCTGTGCGCGCCGCACGTGGTCGCCGCGCTGCGCTCGGGCGACGTGCCCAAGGGCGACGTGCTCGCCGTCGCGCGCATCGCCGGCATCAGCGCCGCCAAGCGCACCGCCGAGCTGCTGCCGCTCGCCCACGTCATCGGCGTGCACGGCGTCGTGGTGGACCTCGAGGTCGTCGACGGCGGCGTGGACGTCACCGCGACCGTCCGCACGGCGGACCGCACCGGCGTGGAGATGGAGGCGCTGACCGCCGTGAGCGTCGCCGCGCTCGCCGTCGTCGACATGGTCAAGGGCATGGACAAGGGCACGTCGATCACCGACGTGCGGCTCGTCGCGAAGTCCGGCGGGCGCTCGGGGGACTGGCGCCGGGAGTGACCTTCGACGCGATCGTGCTGGCCGGTGGGCAGGGGCGCCGCCTCGGTCGCGTGAGCAAGCCCGACGTCGTCGTCGCCGGACGGACGCTGCTCGACCACGCGCTCGCCGCGACGGCCGGCGCGCGGCGCGTCGTCGTGGTGGGGCCGCCCGAGCTCGCCCGGCCGGGCGTGACGGTGGTCCGCGAGGACCCGCCGTCGGGCGGGCCGGTCGCGGGCGTC
>NZ_JACEXH010000185.1:0-5895 GCF_014525465.1 Actinotalea sp. JY-7885
GTCGGCCCGACGGGCGGCCGCGGCGTGCCTCGAGGAGGGCTGGCACGTGCTGGTCGTCGACGCGGCAGGGCCCGTCACGGCCGTCGTCCCGGCGCCGGCGGTCCACGCGCTCGCCCGGGGCGTCGCCTGGGAGCCCGCGGTGACGGACGGTGCCGTGGCGCCCGACGTGGCCGCGGCCGTCCGCGCGGCCCTGTCACGCGTGGCCCACCTGGCGTCGGTCGACGTCGTCCCGGGACGCGCGGCCGAGGTGGCGGTCGTGCTCGGGGTCCGTCCGGGCCTCGACCGTCCGGCCCTCGACCGGCTGCTGCAGGCCGTCGGCGACGCGCTCGGTGGCGCGGACGTCGCCGCCCGCGCGGACTCGATCGAGCTGAAGGTCGTCGCGGCCGCCTGAGACGGCGCCGCCCGCCCTGACCTCAGTGGTGCCGGCGTCGCGCGCGCAGCGCCCACGCGAGGGCGAGGGCAGCCACGCCGGTGACCACCTGGCCGACGACGATCACCCGGCCGAGGTCCAACGCCGGCTCCCAGGAGACGTCGCTGCCGCGCACCACGTAGACGCCGACCGGTCGGGCGCGGACGCCGAACCCGCCGCCGCCACCCGCACCCGTGCCCTCGCCGCGGGCGTCGGTGCTCGCGCCGCCCCCGAGCTCGCCCGTGCCCCAGCCGGACCCGGCGGCACCCGTGACGAGCGCCACGGGCACGAGCGTGACCCCGTCCTGCTGCACGGGCTCGCCGAAGACGCGGCGCACGTGCAGGGCGTCACCCGCGACGCGCACCGCGGTGTCCGTCCGGCCGCGCAGCCCTCGCCGCCGCCCGGGTCCGTGCCCGTGCGCGGGTCCGTGCCCGTGGCGTCCCTGCGGGTCCTGGTTCTCGTCCACGACTGCCTCCATCCCCTCGGTGGTGGGTCTCTCGCTGCTCAGGCCTGCTCAGGGGGAGCACTGCGACGCGGGGGTGAAGGAGGCCTCGTCCGCCAGGAGGGTGCGCACCGTGCTGACGGGCACGATGAAGCTCTGCCCCGACGCGTTCTTCGCGTACACGACGCCGACCACGTGACCGTCGGCGTCCAGGACGGCGGACCCGGAGCTGCCGGGCTCGACGGCCGCGTCGGTGACGAGCACCTCGCCCAGGTTCTCGTGCAGCGGGTCCGTGGTGCTGCCGATGACCTGTCCCGTGGTGAGCGTCAGGGCGCCGCCCTGGGGATAGCCGACGACGGTCACGGCGTCGCCCGGCACCGGGTCGCTGCCGGCGAGCTCGGGGTAGCTGGGGAGGTCCTCCGCGGTGCGGACGACGGCGAGGTCGGCCAGCGTGGCCGTGCTGGCCGCCGTCACGGCGACGTCGCGCCCGTCGTACGTCTGGACCTGGAGGTCGGCCGAGTCCGCCACGACGTGCTTGTTGGTGATCAGCGTCGTGGCGTCGATCGCGAAGCCCGAGCCGGTCGAGAGCGAGCTGCACCCGACGTTGCGGATCCGGACCGCGAGGCGCTCCACCGCGTCGAACCCGTCGGGCGAGAGGTTCCCCGTCCCGGACTGCGCGAGCGGGGCCTCGCTGGGCACGAAGTCGGTCCGGACGGGACCGGGCATCCGGGGGAAGTCGTCGACGGTCTCCTGCACGGCCGCGCACCCCGCCAGCGCCCCCACCAGGAGGAGCGCGGTGGCAGCCGGCACCGCCCGGGCGCGCAGACGGCGCCTCACTGGCCGAGCTCCCGCTGCAGCGCGGCGTTCGCGTCGGTCGCGGTCTGGCACAGCGCCTGCACCTCCGTGCCGAAGCGTTCGAGCTCGACCGGATCGTACTGCGCGGCGTTCTCGAGGTAGCCGATCAGCTGGTTCTGCCCCTGCACGCACCGGTCGAGCGCGAGCGCGACGGTGCCGGCGGCGACGGAGACGCGCTGCTGGTAGTCGACGAGCTGCCGCTGCACCTCGCGGTCGTCGCCGATCTGGGCCTTCTCGTCGGCGAGCTCGACGATCCGCTCGTTCGCCGTCGTCAGCTGCGACCGCACGCCCTCGAGCTCGCCGCGCGCGCCCTCGAGCTCCGCCCGTGTCGTGGCCAACTCGGTGCCGAGGTCCTGCGCCGTGGCCTCGTACTGGCCCGCGCGGTCCCGCCACGCGGTCGACGTCCGGTACAGGTGCACGGCCGCCACGACCGCCACGACGAGCAGGACCGCGAGGACGACGACGGCCACCAGGCGTGTCCGACGGCGCCGCGTGCGTCGCAAGGGCTCGGGACGCGCGGGCGCGTCCGGGTCCGTGGTGGCCGTCGAGGCCGGTTCCGTCATCCGTCCAGGATAGGAGAGCACGGGTGCGCCGTGACCGGGAGCACGCCGCGGATCAGCTCACCGCGCCGGTGAGTCGCTCCCCGGGGCCCTCGCCCGGCGCGTCGGGGAAGGGCGACGCCTCGCGGAACGCCAGCTGCAGCGAGCGCAGCCCGTCGCGCAGCGAGCGCGCGTGCTGGTTGCCGATGTCGGGCGCCGCGGCCGTGACGAGGCCGGCGAGCGCGGTGATGAGCTTGCGCGCCTCGTCCAGGTCCTGCAGGTCCTCGCCGCGGACGGTCTCGGTGTCCGGGCTGAGCCCGCACTTGACCGCAGCGGCGCTCATGAGGTGGACGGCGGCGGTGGTGATGACCTCCACGGCGGCGACGTCGGCGATGTCGCGCAGGGCGCCGTCGGTGGTCTCGGAGGTGCTCGGGGTCGGCGCGCTCGCGTCCTGCTGGCTCATGGGTCGATCCTCTCACCGGCGAGGGGCCCGCCCCGGACGCGTGGTCCGGGACGGGCCCCTCGGGTCCTGCGGGACGGTCAGTCGACGGGCAGCGCCGACGTGGCCGGCTGTCCCGTCTCGATGGGCGCCGTGCCGGCCAGGTTCGCCCGGAGCGCGGCACCGAGGCCGGCGTCCACCTGGGTCCAGTACGCGATGGCGCGCTCGCGGATGTCCGCGGCCTTGACACCGCCCACGTGCCCGGTGATGACGTCGAGGAAGCGCGCCCGGGCGGCGTCGTCGAAGACCTCGCGGTACAGCGTGCCCGCCTGGCCGAAGTCGTCGTCCTGCGGGTGCAGCGTGGCGGCCGCCCGCACCATCGCGCCGTCCGACTCCCAGCCGGACTCGCCCGCGCGGGCCGGCTCGGCGTGCGCGCCGCCCCGCGAGTTGGGGGCGTAGACCGGGATCTCGGGCGCGTTGAACGTGTAGCGCGCGGCGCCGTCCTGCGAGTACGAGTGCACGGGCGCGTTGTGCGGCGCGTTGACCGGCAGCTGCGCGTGGTTCGTGCCCACGCGGTACCGGTGCGCGTCGGCGTAGGAGAAGATCCGCGCGAGCAGCATCTTGTCGGGGCTCGCCGCGATGCCGGGGACGAAGTTCGAGGGGGCGAAGGTCGCCTGCTCGATCTCGGCGAAGTAGTTCTGCGGGTTGCGGTTGAGCTGCATGGTGCCGACCTCGATGAGCGGGTAGTCCGCGTGCGGCCACACCTTCGTCAGGTCGAACGGGTTGAAGCGGTACTCCGCCGCCTCCGCGTACGGCATGACCTGGACCGACAGCGTCCACGAGGGGAAGTCACCGCCCTCGATGGCCTCGTGCAGGTCCCGGATGTGCACGTCCGCGTCGGAGCCGGCGAGCTGCGACGCCTCGTCCGGCGTCATGTTCTTGATGCCCTGGTCGGTGCGGAAGTGGTACTTGACCCAGAACCGCTCGCCCTCGGCGTTGATCCACTGGTACGTGTGCGAGCCGAAGCCGTCCATGTGACGCCACGATGCGGGGATGCCGCGGTCGCCCATGAGCCACGTGACCTGGTGCGCCGACTCGGGGGACAGCGTCCAGAAGTCCCACTGCATGTCGTTGTCGCGCAGGTGGGAGCCCGGCAGGCGCTTCTGCGAGTGGATGAAGTCCGGGAACTTGATGCCGTCACGGATGAAGAAGACGGGCGTGTTGTTGCCGACCAGGTCGTAGTTGCCCTCGGTCGTGTAGAACTTCAGCGCGAAGCCGCGCGGGTCGCGCCACGTGTCGGGCGAGCCCGCCTCGCCGGCCACCGTCGAGAAGCGCGCGAGCATCGGCGTCTGCACGCCCGGCTGGAAGAGCGCGGCGCGCGTGTAGCGGCTCACGTCCTGCGTCGTGGTGAACGTGCCGAAGGCGCCGCCGCCCTTGGCGTGCACGACCCGCTCGGGCACCCGCTCGCGGTTGAACTGGGCGAGCTTCTCCACCAGGTAGTGGTCGTGCAGGACGACGGGTCCGTCGGCGCCGACGGTCAGGGCGTGGGCGTCGGAGGCGACGGGCGCCCCGGAGTTGGTGGTGGTGAACGGCGTCACTGTGGTCCTTCCGGTCGTGCGGTGCCGCGGGATCGCGGCACGGCGGTGCTGACGCCGGCATCCGCCGGCGTCGTCTGCTGCTCGGTGGGCGCGCTCAGGCGCCCTGGCAGTCGGGGCACAGGCCCCAGTACGTGACCTCCGCCGTCTCGACGGTGAAGCCACCGGTCGAGCTGGGCGTGAGGCAGGGGGAGGGGCCGACGGCGCAGTCGACGTCGTCGATCGCCCCGCAGCCCTGGCACACCACGTGGTGGTGGTTGTCGCCCACCCGGCGCTCGTAGCGGGCGGGGTGGCCCGCCGGCTCGATGCAGCGGAGCAGGCGTGCGTCGGTCAGGGCGTGCAGGACGTCGTAGACGGCCTGGACGCTGACGGTCGGAAGGGTGCGGCGCACCTCCGTCAGGACGGCGTCGGCGGTCGCGTGCGGTGCTCGACCCACGGCGTCGAGCACCGCGATGCGCGGTCCCGTCACCCGGAGCCCCGCGTCGCGCAGGGTGTCGCTGTCCATGCCGCGATCATGGCACAGTTTTCTTGAACCATTCAAGAATTCGGGGTGTGACGCCCGTCGCCTCGGGGTCGCGGGGTCGGAGGTGCTAGAGTGGTGCGCGACCGACCGGTACGTTCTGCCCGCTCGCGGGTGGCGTGTGCCGGTGCACAAGTGGAGCAGATCCCACCCGAGCCCCGACGGACCGCCTCGTGCGATCGACAGGGTGCCGGGTTCCGGTCCGAGGGTCACGGCGCGACGCCGCGACCTGGTGTCGGGTGCACCCCTCGTAGGGTGTGGCGGCACCGTCGGACGCAGGCCTCCGCGTGTGCTCAGCACCGGAGGCCTTCTTCGTTGCTCGAGGTCTCACGACGAGCACGAGGAGCAGCACATCAGCGAGCCCCGCATCAACGATCGGATCCGCGTCGCCGAGGTCCGACTGGTCGGCCCGAACGGCGAGCAGGTCGGCATCGTCCGCGTGGAGGACGCCCTTCGTCTTGCCCAGGAGGCGGACCTCGACCTGGTCGAGGTCGCTCCCGACGCCAGGCCCCCGGTCTGCAAGCTCATGGACTTCGGCAAGTTCAAGTACGAGGCCGACATGAAGGCGCGTGAGGCGCGCCGGAACCAGGCCAACACGGTTCTCAAGGAGATCCGCTTCCGCCTCAAGATCGACCCGCACGACTACGGCACCAAGAAGGGCCACGTCGAGCGGTTCCTCAAGGCGGGCGACAAGGTCAAGGTCATGATCATGTTCCGCGGTCGCGAGCAGTCGCGCCCGGAGATGGGCGTGCGCCTCCTGCAGCGCCTGGCCGACGACGTCGCGGAGCTCGGCTTCATCGAGAGCATGCCGAAGCAGGACGGCCGAAACATGATCATGGTGCTCGGCCCGACCAAGAAGAAGGCCGACGCCAAGGCGGAGCAGCAGCGGCTCAAGGCGCAGCAGGCTCCGGAGGAGGCTCGTCCCGAGCGTCCGGCGCGGGAGCCGTCCGCCGCGCCCGCCCAGGCGCAGGCCCCTGCCGAGGCACCGGCCCCGGCGCAGGAGCAGGCTCCCGTCCAGGCGCCGGCTCCCGCCCGAACGGCGGCGCCGGTGCAGGCTGCGCCCGCGGAGTCGGCTCCGGCCGAGGCGGCACCGGCT
>NZ_JACEXH010000186.1:0-5878 GCF_014525465.1 Actinotalea sp. JY-7885
GGGCGTGACGTCCGTCGGCCTGGGACTGCCCGCCGCCGACGCGGAGCAGGTGGCCGCCGTCGCCGAGGGCGCGCTGCTCGGCGCCTACGCGTTCGACCGCTACCGCTCCCTGCCCGCCGGGGCACGGCCCGCGGCCCGGATCGAGCTGTCGACCCCGCGGGCCCGCGAGGGCGCGGCGAAGGACGCGGCGGCGCGCGCCGCCGTCGTCGCGGACGCGGTCCACGGCGTGCGCGACCTGGTCAACACCTCCCCGCTCGACCTCTTCCCGGCCGCCTTCGCCGACGCCGCCAAGGCCGCGGCCAAGGGCACCAAGGTCAAGGTCACCGTGCTGGACGAGAAGGCGCTCGCCGCGGGCGGCTACGGCGGGCTCGTCGCCGTCGGCCAGGGCTCGTCCCGGCCGCCGCGGCTGGTCAAGCTCACCTACGCGCCCTCGCGCCCCACCCGCTCGGTCGCGATCGTCGGCAAGGGCATCACGTTCGACTCGGGCGGCCTGTCCATCAAGCCCGCGAAGGGCATGGAGGCCATGAAGTCCGACATGGCGGGCGCCGCGGCCGTGCTGCACACCGTGCTCGCCGCGGCGGCGCTCGAGCTGCCGGTCAAGGTCACCGGCTGGCTGTGCCTCGCCGAGAACATGCCCTCGGGGACGGCCCAGCGCCCCTCCGACGTCATCACGCAGCGCGGCGGCACGACCGTCGAGGTGCTCAACACCGACGCCGAGGGCCGCCTGGTCCTCGCCGACGGCCTCGTCGCGGCCTGCGAGGAGAAGCCGGACACGGTCCTGGACATCGCCACGCTGACCGGCGCCCAGATGGTCGCGCTCGGCGCGCGCGTCTCCGCGGTCATGGGCACCGACGAGGTCCGGGCCCACGTGGTCCGCGCGGCCGAGGAGTCCGGCGAGCAGTTCTGGCCCATGCCGCTGCCGTCCGAGCTCCGCGCGAGCCTGAAGTCGCAGGTCGCCGACCTGGCGAACATCGGCGACCGCTTCGGCGGCATGCTCGTGGCCGGGCTGTTCCTGCGCGAGTTCGTCGGCAGCACGCCGTGGGCGCACCTCGACATCGCGGGCCCCGCGTTCAACGAGGCCTCGGCCCACGGCTACACGCCGGTCGGCGGCACCGGCGTGGGCGTGCGCACGCTGCTGCGGCTGCTCGAGTCCTGACGGGCGTCAGCGGCGCACGCGCCGACGCGCGTTCCAGTCGCGCATGCGCTGCGGGTAGCCGGTGAGCTGGACGTCGTAGCAGGGGATGCCGAGGTCCCGGGCGATCGCGTACGCGGTCCTCGGGTCCGGCACCCGGCGCCGCGTCCACTCGCCGGTCGTCGCGATGAGCACGACGGTGGTCTGCGTGACGGAGGTGACCGGCTCGACGTAGGCCTCGACGCCGACGCGGGTGCGGACGAACTCGGCGAGGTGCTGGAGCGTCGCCTGCTGCGCCTCCTTGGCGGAGGGTGCGGGCGCGCCGGCGCCGGAGGGCCCGCGGCGGCGGAAGAGTCGCATCGACACAGCGTACGGCGGGCGCCGCGTCGCGAGCAGGGCGTGAAGTCGTAGGACGACTTGTCGCGCTGATCACACCGGCTCGCCGGTCCTGCGGTTCACGTCCCCTCGCGGGGAGTGACAAGATGACCGGAGCACCCCCGTCTTATCGAGGAGAGACACCATCGTGGCTGACAGCCCCACCGTCTTCGACATCGTCGTCCTGGGCGGAGGGAGCGGCGGCTACGCCGCCGCCCTGCGCGCCACCGAGCTGGGGCTGAGCGTCGCGCTCGTCGAGGCCGAGAAGCTGGGTGGCACCTGCCTGCACTGGGGCTGCATCCCCACCAAGGCGCTGCTGCACGCCGCGGAGCTCGCCGACGGCGCCCGCGAGAGCGAGAAGTTCGGCGTCAAGGCGACGTTCGAGGGCATCGACATGGCGGGTGTCCACGCCTACAAGGACGGCGTCGTCGGCCGCCTGTACAAGGGCCTCCAGGGCCTGGTGAAGGCGCACGGCATCACCTACGTCGAGGGCTACGGGCGCCTGGTCGGCCCGGACACGGTCGAGGTCGACGGCACGCGCTACCAGGGCCGCAACATCATCCTGGCGACGGGCTCCTACGCCCGGTCGCTGCCCGGCCTGGAGATCGGCGGCCGGATCATGACGTCGGACCAGGCGCTCACGCTGGACCGCGTGCCCCAGTCCGCGATCATCCTCGGCGGCGGCGTCATCGGCTCGGAGTTCGCGAGCGTCTGGAAGTCGTTCGGCGCGGACGTCACGATCATCGAGGCGCTCCCCCACCTCGTGCCCAACGAGGACGAGTCGCTGAGCAAGGCCTTCGAGCGCGCCTACCGGAAGCGCAAGATCAACTTCTCGACCGGTGTGCGGTTCAGCAGCGCCACGCAGGACGACCAGTGCGTGCACGTCACGCTCGAGGACGGCAAGACGTTCGACGCCGAGGTGCTCCTCGTGGCCGTCGGCCGCGGGCCGCGCACCGACGGCCTCGGCTACGGCGAGCAGGGCGTCACGCTCGACCGCGGCTTCGTCATCACGAACGAGCGCCTGCACACCGGCGTCGGCAACATCTACGCCGTCGGCGACATCGTGCCCGGCCTGCAGCTCGCGCACCGCGGGTTCGCGCAGGGCATCTTCGTCGCCGAGGAGATCGCCGGGCTCAAGCCCGCGGCGATCGTCGAGTCGGGCATCCCGCGCGTGACCTACTCCGAGCCCGAGGTGGCGTCGGTCGGCGTCACCGAGGCGAAGGCCAAGGAGCTCCACGGCGCGGACAACGTCGAGGTGCTCGAGTACAACCTCGGGGGCAACGGCAAGAGCCAGATCCTCGGTACCGCGGGATTCGTCAAGCTGGTCCGCCAGAAGGACGGGCCCGTCGTCGGGGTGCACATGATCGGTGCGCGGGTCGGCGAGCTCATCGCCGAGGGCCAGCTCATCGTGAACTGGGAGGCCTACCCGGAGGACGTGGCAGGCCTCATCCACGCGCACCCCACCCAGAACGAGGCGATCGGCGAGGCCTTCCTCGCGCTCGCCGGCAAGCCCCTGCACGCCCACAACTGACCCCCATCGAAGGAGACGCGAGGTCATGTCTGACTCCGTGCTGATGCCCGCTCTCGGCGAGAGCGTGACCGAGGGCACCGTGACCCGGTGGCTCAAGCAGGTGGGCGACGAGGTGGCGGTCGACGAGCCGCTGCTCGAGGTGTCCACCGACAAGGTCGACACCGAGATCCCCTCGCCCTTCGCGGGCACCCTGACCGAGATCCTCGTCCAGGAGGACGAGACGGTGGAGGTCGGCACCGCGCTGGCCACCATCGGCGCCGCCGGCGAGTCGGGCGGCTCGGACGAGCAGCCCGCCGACCAGGGTTCCGACCAGGGCTCCCAGGACCAGGGCTCCGGCGACGACGGCGCCCAGGACCAGGCGCCGTCGGCCGACGAGCAGCAGGCCGCCCAGGTTCCCGAGGAGATCACCGAGGCGCCCGCGACGCCCGCGACGCAGGACGAGCCGGTCCAGCCGCAGCAGTCCGGCGGCTCGGGCGGTGGCGCCACCCAGGACGTGACGATGCCCGCGCTCGGCGAGAGCGTCACCGAGGGCACCGTGACGCGCTGGCTGAAGCAGGTCGGTGAGGAGGTCGCCGTCGACGAGCCGCTGCTCGAGGTCTCGACCGACAAGGTCGACACCGAGATCCCGTCTCCCGTCGCCGGCACGCTGGTCGAGATCCTCGTCCAGGAGGACGAGACGGTCGACGTCGGCACGGCGCTGGCCCGCGTGGGCTCGGCCGACTCCGGCGGTTCCGCGACGGTCGCGCAGGCCGGCGGCGAGCAGGCCGACGCGCAGCCCGCCCAGGAGCAGGCGGCACCCGCGGAGCAGCCCGAGGAGCAGGCGGCCGCGCAGACGGCCTCCACGCCCGAGGAGCCGGCGCAGCAGGAGTCCCAGGTGACCCCGCCCCAGCCCTCGGCCGAGGCCAAGGCCCAGGAGCGCTCGCCCGAGACGGCGGCGCCGGGCCAGCCCGCGTACGAGGCCGCCCCGGCCGCATCCTCGAGCGCCCCGGCGCCGTCCGGCGGTGGCACGGGCTACCTGACGCCGCTGGTGCGCAAGCTCGCTGCCGAGAAGGGCGTCGACCTGTCCACGCTCACGGGTACGGGCGTCGGCGGACGCATCCGCAAGGAGGACGTCCTCGAGGCGGCCGCCAAGGCGGAGCAGGAGCGCGCCGCGAAGGCCGAGCAGGAGCGCGCCTCGCAGCAGCAGGCCGCCCCGGCGTCGTCCGCTCCGGCGGCGAAGGCCGCCCCGGCGACCGTCTCCCCGCTGCGCGGCACGACCGAGAAGGCGAGCCGCCTGCGGCAGATCATCGCCTCGCGGATGGTCGAGTCGCTCCAGACGATGGCGCAGCTCACCACCGTCGTCGAGGTGGACGTGACCAAGGTCGCCCGCCTGCGGGCCAAGGCGAAGGGCGACTTCGCGGCTCGCGAGGGCGTCAACCTCACGTTCCTGCCGTTCTTCGTGCTGGCGGCCACGGAGGCCCTCAAGGCGCACCCCAAGGTCAACGGGGTGCTCGAGGGCAACCAGATCACGTACCACGGCGAGGAGAACGTCGGCATCGCGGTCGACACCGAGCGCGGCCTGGTCGTGCCGGTCATCCGCGGCGCGGGCGACCTCAACCTGGCCGGCATCGCGCGGAAGATCGCGGACCTGGCGTCCCGGACGCGCGACAACAAGATCAAGCCGGACGAGCTGAGCGGCGCGACCTTCACCGTGACCAACACGGGCTCCGGCGGCGCGCTGTTCGACACCCCGATCGTGCCCGTCGGCACCTCGGCGATCCTCGGCACGGGCTCGATCGTCAAGCGCCCGGTCGTGGCGAGCGACCCCGACGGCGTGGAGTACATCGCCGTGCGGTCGGTGTGCTACCTCGCCCTGTCGTACGACCACCGCCTGGTGGACGGCGCCGACGCGTCGCGCTACCTCATGTCGGTCAAGAAGCGGATCGAGGAGGGCGACTTCGAGGCCGAGGTCGGGCTCTGAGCTGCGCGGCGACGCCCCGGACCCTCGCGGTCCGGGGCGTCGTCGTGTCCGCCCCCGGCCCCGCGACGCACGCCCCTGCCCTACGGTGAGCGGCATGCACGTCGTCGTCGCCGGATCGCACGGCCTCATCGGCTCGGCCCTCGTGGAGCACCTCGCGACCCGCGGGCACCGGGTGCGCCGCCTCGTGCGGCGCGCGCCGGCCACGAGCCGAGAGATCGGCTGGGACCCCGACCGCGGCCGGCTCGACGCGGAGGAGCTGCGGGCGGCCGACGCCGTCGTCAACCTCGGCGGCGCCGGACTGGGCGACCGCCGCTGGACGCCCGCCTACCGGGCGACCATCCTCCGCAGCCGGACGACGCCGACGGCGCTGCTCGCCCGCACCCTCGCGCGCCTCGACGACCGGCCGCGCGTGCTCCTCCAGGGCTCCGCCGTCGGGTTCTACGGCGACCGGGGGGACGAGGTGCTCACGGAGGCATCGGAGCCCGGGGAGGGCTTCCTGGTCGACGTCGTGCGCGCCTGGGAGGGGGCGGCGCGCCCCGCGCAGGACGCGGGCGTGCGCGTGGCGCACCTGCGCACGGGCATCGTCATGTCCCGCAGCGGCGGCTCCTTCGGGCGCCTCCTGCCCCTGCTGCGCCTCGGTGTCGGCGGGCCGCTCGGCGACGGCTCGGCCGTCTGGGCCTGGATCACCCTCGAGGACCAGGTCCGCGCGATCGAGCACCTGCTCACCGCCGACGTGCACGGTGCGGTCAACCTCACGGGGCCGTCCCCGGCCCGGGTCGGCGACGTGGTCGGCGCGGTGGCGCGCGCGCTGCGCCGGCCCGCGGTCGTCCGCGTGCCGCGCGTGGCGCTGCGCCTGGCGCTCGGCGAGTTCGCCGACGAC
>NZ_JACEXH010000187.1:0-5802 GCF_014525465.1 Actinotalea sp. JY-7885
CGAGGTGGTCCGCGGCGGGCCGAGCCGTCAGGCGTCCGTCGCGGCCGGGCTCGCGGCGCTCGCCGAGGCCGGGCTGGACGCCGAGGACGTCGTGCTCGTGCACGACGCCGCCCGCCCGCTCGTCGGCCACGCCACCATCCGCCGCGTGGTCGAGGGGGCGCGGCGCCACGGCGCCGTGGTCCCCGGCCTGCCCGTGGCCGACACGGTCAAGGCGGTCGACCAGCACGGCCGCGTGGTCGGGACCCCCGAGCGCAGCACCCTGCGGGCGGTGCAGACGCCCCAGGGCTTCACCTACGCCGTGCTCCGCCGAGCGCACGCCGTCGGCGCGCACCGGGCGTCCGACGAGGCGACCGCGGCGACCGACGACGCCGGTCTGGTCGAGTCGATGGGGCTCGACGTCCACGTCGTCGTGGGGGACCCGCGCGGGCTCAAGGTGACCACCACCGCGGACCTCGAGACCGCCGAGCGGCTCCTCGCCCATGCCGAGGTCGCGCGGTGACGGGCCTGCCCCGCACGGGGATCGGCGTCGACGTCCACGCCTTCGCGCCGCCGGGCGAGGAGCGCGAGCTCTGGGTCGCCGGCCTGCACTGGCCGGGCGAGCGCGGGCTCGCCGGCCACTCCGACGCCGACGTCGCGGCGCACGCCGCGGCGGACGCGCTGCTCGCGGCCGCGGGCCTGGGCGACCTCGGCTCCACCTTCGGCACGTCCGCCCCGCGGTGGGCGGGCGCGTCCGGCGCGTCCCTGCTGGCGGAGGCCGCGCGCCTCGTCCGGGAGGCGGGCTTCGAGGTCGGCAACGTCGCCGTCCAGGTCATCGGCAACCGGCCGCGCCTGGGCCCGCGTCGCGCCGAGGCCGAGGCCGCGCTGTCAGCCGCCGTCGGCGCGGACGTCCACGTCTCGGCGACCACCACCGACGGGCTCGGCCTCACGGGGCGCGGCGAGGGCCTCGCCGCGCTCGCCACCGCGCTCGTCGTCGCGCGCCGCTGAGGGGCCTCGCCGCAGGCTGCCGAGCAGCACGCCGACGACCACCAGGACCCCGAGGCAGAGCTCGACCGGCTCGGCGCGCTCCCCGAGCACGAGCGCGGCGAGCGCGATCCCGACGACGGGGACGAGCATCGAGAACGGGGCCACGCTGCTCGACGGGTTGCGTGCGAGGAGCGTCGTCCAGATCCCCGAGCCGACCACCGTCGCGACGAGCACGCTGTACGCCAGGCCGAGGAGCGCCGGCGCCGCGGCCGGTGCGTCGAGCGTGGTGAGGGACGCGCCGATCGCCTCCGGGCCCTCGAGCGCCAGGGAGAGGGCCAGCAGCGGGAGCGGCGGTACGACCGACATCCACGCCATCAACCGCATCGGGCTCTGCGGCCGGGCCTGGCGCGAGGCCAGGTTGCCCAGGGCCCAGCCGAGTCCGCCCGCGACGGTGAGCAGCACGGGGACCGCCGCCGCGTGGCCCCCGAGCAGTCCGCGGTGCACGGCGATGCCGGCGAGCCCGGCCACGGCGAGCACGACGCCCGCGACCTGCCGGCCCGTGAGCCGCTCGCGCAGCCACCAGGCGGCGAGCAGCACGGTGAAGGGCGCGGAGGACTGCAGCACGAGGGAGCTCAGCCCGGTCGGCATGCCCGTCGTCAGGGCGAGGAAGAGGAAGCCGAACTGCAGGATGCCGAAGCCGACGCCGTAGCCCACGAGCCAGCGCAGCCGGACCGCAGGGCGGGGGACCAGGAGGACCGTGGGCACCGCGATGAGGGCGAACCGCAGCGCCGCGAGGAAGAACGGCGGGAAGTGCTCGAGCGACGCGTGGATCGCCAGGAAGTTGGCGCCCCACAGGACCGCGACCACCAGGGCGAGGAGGCGGTCCCGTGAGCTCATGCCCCGAGCCTGTCCGAGCGGGTCGTGCAGCACCATCGAAAGATCCTGAACGGAGGGTTTAGCGTTCCTGCATGGACCTTCGGCACCTGGAGTCGCTGCGCGCGGTGCGGGACCACGGCGGCGTGGTGGCGGCCGCCCGGGCGCTGCACCTGACCCCCTCGGCGGTGTCCCAGCAGCTCGCCGCGCTGCAGCGCGGCACGGGGGTGCCCCTCGTCGAGCGGGTCGGGCGCGGCGTCCGCCTCACGGCGGCGGGGTCCGAGCTCGCGGACCGGGCGCTCGAGGTCGCCGTCGCCCTGAGCCGGGCCGAGGCCGCCGTCGACGCCTACCTCGAGCGGCCGACGGGGCGGGTGCGCGTGGCCGCGTTCCCCAGCGCCGCCACGATGCTGTTCCCCGGGCTGCTCGCGCGCCTGGACGCCGACGCTCCCGGCATCGACGTCGAGCTAGCCGACGAGGATGTCGCGCAGGGCGAGTTCCCGGCGCTGACCGCGCGGCACGACGTCGTCGTCGCGCACCGCCCGGACGTGCCCGCGCGCTGGGGGCCGGATCTCGTCGTCGTCCCGCTGCTGCGCGAGCCGCTCGACGTCGCGCTGCCGCCCGGCCACCGCCTCGCCGGTCGCGAGGCGCTCACGCCCGGCGACCTCGCGCACGAGCGGTGGGTCACGGTCCGCGAGGGCTTCCCCGTCGCGGCCGTCCTGGACGCGGTCGCGGAGGCCGCGGGCGCGCCACCGCACGTCGTGCAGCGGATCAACGACTTCGGTGTGGTCGAGGCGCTCGTCGCCGCGGGGCACGGCGTCTCCTTGCTGCCGCGGTACACCGCCGACCACCGTGACGGCGCCCGCTTCGCGCTCGTGCCGCTGCGTGGTGTCCGGGCGGCGCGGCGGGTGGACGCCCTCGTGCGCCCGGACCGGGCCGAGCGGGTCGTGGTGCGCCGCGTCGTGGACGCCCTGCGCGCGGAGGCCGAGCGCGTGGCCACGGGCGGCTGAGGGCGGGCCGCGCGGTCCGTGCGGGGCGGCGTCAGGGGTGCAGGACGATCTTGCCGTCGACCGTCCCGGCCATGCCCGCCCGGTGCGCGCGGGTGGCCTCCTCCAGCGGGTACCTCGCTCCCACCCTGACGTCGATGCGGTGGTCGGTCCACAGGCGCAGCAGCTCGGTGCGGGCCCGGCGGCGGACCTCGGTGCCGGGGTCCGAGCCGGCCCCGGCACCCAGCAGCGCGATGCCCGTGCCGGCGGCGTGCGCGTGCCCCGCCACGGTCGCGATGCGGCTGCGGTCCGCGACCAGCGCGAGCGACGTCGTGATGGCCTCGGGCGTCCCCGCGCAGTCGATGGCCGCCGTCACGCCGTGCGGCGCGGCGTGGCGCACGCGGTCCTCCAGGCCAGGCCCGTAGGGCACGGGCACCGCGTGCAGCTCGGTGAGGTGGTCCCAGTTGGCGCGGCTGGCCGTGCCGACGACGCGGGCGCCGCGGGCGTGGGCCAGCTGGACGACCGCGGACCCGACGCCGCCGGCGGCCCCGTGGACGAGGACCGTGTCGCCCGCGCCCACCCGCGTGGCGGCGATGGCGTGGAACGCCGTGACCCCCGTGACCATGAGGCCGGCCGCCTTCTCCCAGCTGCGGTCGGCCGGCTTGGGCAGCACCGACGTCGCCCGCACGAGGACGCGCTCGGCGTAGGCCCCGGTCACGGGGTAGGCGATGACCTCGTCGCCGGGCCTCACGCCCGGCACGTCCGGCCCGACGGCGGCGACGACGCCCGACGCCTCGAACCCCAGGCGCAGCGGGAGCCGGTCGGGGTCGGTGCCCCAGACGCCCGTGTACTGCTTCCAGTCCCCGGGGTTCACCCCGGCCGCCCGCACCTCGAGGAGCACCTGGCCCGGGCCGGGCGGGCCGCCCTCGACGTCCACGACCTCGAGGACCTCGGGTCCGCCGTATCTCGGGGCCACCACGGCGCGCGTCATGGCTCGATCATCACCCGTCCGTGCGGCGCGGGCGAGCGCTCGCGGCGCGGGTCCGGCCTCAGGACGCAGGGCCGAGGACGCGGTCGGTGTACGCGTTGCGGAACAGTCCTCCGGGGTCGTGCTCGGCGCGCACCGCGCGGAAGTCGTCGAAGCGCGGGTACAGCGCGGACAGCCGGTCCGCCCCGAGCCCGTGCAGCTTGCCCCAGTGCGGCCGCCCGTCGACGTCGGCGCAGATCGCCTCCACGGCGTCGAAGTACCGCTCGTGGGGGAGCCGGTGGTACTGGTGGACGGCGACGTAGGCGGACTCGCGGCCGTGCGCCGTCGAGAGCCAGACGTCGTCGGGCGCGGTGACGCGGACCTCGACCGGGAAGGGGACCGGCTCGCGCGTGCGCCGCAGCCACGCGTCGATCTCGCCGACGACGTCGCGCAGCGCTGCCCGGGGGACCGCGTACTCCATCTCGCGGAAGACGACGCGGCGCGGGGAGACGAAGACGTCCGCCGACGGCGCGGCGTAGGTCCGGTCGGACAGGGCGCGGGCGGCGACGGCGTTGATCGCGGGCACGGCCCGGGGCATCGCCGCGGCCAGCCGGTTGGTCAGCCCGAAGACGCCGTTCTGCATCAGCTCGTCGTCGACCAGGCGGCGTGCCGTCCCCAGCGCCGGGCCCGTGCCGGCGGGCACGCGCTGGTTGCGCTTGACCAGCGCCCGCCGGGTGAAGGGGAACCAGTAGACGTCGACGTGGTCGGTGGTCGCGACCCAGCCGTCCGGGCCGTCCATGGCGTCGAGGGCGTCGTCCAGGTCCCAGGTCTCCTCGCGGGCGAGCAGGCTGAACGCCGGTACGGCGCGCAGCGTGAGGGCGGTGAGGACGCCGAGGGTCCCGAGCCCGAGGCGGGCCGCCTCGAACAGGCCGGGGTCGCGGCTCGCGTCGGCCTCGCGGACCTCGCCGTCGGCGCCGACCAGGCGGACACCGACCACCTGCGTGGCCAGGCCGCCGAGGCGTGCCCCCGTCCCGTGGGTCCCCGTCGAGACGGCGCCGGCGATCGACTGCCGGTCGATGTCGCCCAGGTTCTCCAGGGCGAGGCCGCGGGCGGCGAGCTCGCGGTTGAGCGCCCGGAGCCGGATGCCCGCGCCGACCGTGACGTGGGTGCTCCCGTCGGGCTGCGGCGCGAGCGACCCGACGGCGGCGAGGTGGTCCAGGCTCAGCAGCACACCGTCCGTCACGGCGGCCGGCGTGAACGAGTGCCCGCCGCCGACGGCGCGCACCCGCAGCCCCGCGCGCGCCGCCCACCGCACGGCACGGACGACGTCGTCCTCGTCACGGGGACGCCAGAACCGCTGCGCCTGCGCCGTGGCGGTGCCGGACCAGTTGCGCCAGGTCCCCGGGCCGGGGCGTGCCCGCCGCGTCGACGGGCGGCCTGCGGGCGTGCGCCCGGGTGTCGTCATGTGCGGTGACTACCGGCGCGCGGACCGCTCCGTCAAGATGGCCGCATGATCACGGCGGAGCGGCTCGCGGCCACGGACGGCCTGCCCGCGCCGCTCGCCGTCGTCGACGTCGACGCGTTCGACGCGAACGCCGCGGAGCTGCTGCGGCGCGCGGGCGGGCGACCCGTCCGCCTGGCGACGAAGTCCGTGCGCGTCCCTGGCCTGGTCGAGCGCGCGCTCGCGGCCGGTTTCGCCGGGCTCATGGCGTACTCCGTGCGGGAGGCGCTGTGGTGGGTGCGACGCGGGGCGACGGACGTCCTGCTGGGGTACCCGAGCGTGGACCGCGACGCGCTCGCGCGGCTCGCGGCCGACCCGGCCGCGCGGGCGGTGACCACCCTCATGGTCGACGACGCCGCGCAGCTCGACCTCCTCGCGCGCGCGGCCCGCGACGCGGGCGCCGGGGACGGCCTGCGGGTCTGCCTCGACGTCGACGCCTCGCTCCGGCCGGGACCGGCGTGGCTCGGTGGCCTGCGCCCGCACCTGGGCGTCCGTCGCTCGCCGCTGCGCGAGCC
>NZ_JACEXH010000188.1:0-5791 GCF_014525465.1 Actinotalea sp. JY-7885
CCGCTCCCCCGCCCGCCCGTCGCCGCGCGCCCGACGCCGTCCGGCGACGCCGCACCGCAGGCGCCGGTCGTCCCGGTCCCGGCGGCGCTGAGCGCGGCGGAGGCCCAGGAGGCGGCGCGCTGGGGTCGCGTCGACGAGGACGGCACGGTGTACGTGCGCGAGGAGTCCGGCGAGCGGGTCGTGGGCCAGTACCCCGGCGCCGACCAGGCGGACGCACTGGCGTTCTACGTGCGCCGGTTCGCGGACCTGCACGCCAAGGTGCTCCTGCTGGAGACCCGGATGGCGACCGCCGACCTCGCCGTCAAGGAGATCGAGTCCACGCTGGACCACCTCACCGCCGAGCTCGCCGAGCCGGCCGCCGTGGGCGACCTGGACGGCCTGCGCCGTCGGCTCGAGGCGCTGCGTGGCGTCGCGGCCGAGCGCCGGGCCGAGGCGGACGCCCAGCGCGCCGCCGCGAAGCAGGCCGCGATCGAGTCGCGCACCGCCCTCGTGGAGGCCGCGGAGAAGATCGCGGGCACGGACCCCGAGCGGATCCAGTGGCGCCCCGCGGGCGAGCAGCTCCGCGCGCTCCTCGACGAGTGGAAGGACGCCCAGCGGCACGGTCCGCGGATCGACCGGGCCACCGAGGACGCGCTCTGGAAGCGTTTCAGCCACGCGCGGTCGACGTTCGACCGGGAGCGACGCCGGTTCTTCGCCGAGCTCGAGAAGCACAACTCGGCCGCCAAGTCCGAGAAGGCGGCGCTCGTCGCGGAGGCCGAGGCCCTCGCCACGAGCACCGACTGGGGCGCGACGTCGGCCGCCTACCGCGACCTCATGGCGCGCTGGAAGGCCGCCGGCCGGGCCAACCGCAAGGACGACGACGCCCTGTGGGCCCGCTTCCGCGCGGCGCAGGACCAGTTCTTCGCCGCGCGTGACGCCTCCCAGAAGGAGATCGACGCCGAGTTCGGCGCCAACCTCCAGGTGAAGCTCGCCCTGCTCGAGGAGGCCGAGCGCCTGGTCCCGGTCCGCGACCTGCCCGCGGCGCGTGCGGCGCTCCGCGACATCCAGGAGCGGTGGGAGCAGGCCGGCAAGGTTCCCCGCAACGACGTCCAGCGCGTCGAGGGCCGCCTGCGCGCCGTCGAGCAGGCGGTGCGCGAGGCGGAGAACGCCCAGTGGCAGCGCAGCAACCCCGAGACGCGCGCGCGTGCCGAGGGCGCCCTGGCGCAGCTCCAGGCCGCGATCGCCGGGCTCGAGGCCGACCTCGCGAAGGCCGAGGCCGCGGGCGACACGCGCAAGGTCGCCGACGCCCGTGCGGCGCTCGACGCGCGGCGCGCGTGGCTCGAGCAGGTCGAGCGCGCGGCGGCCGACTCCCGCTGACCCGCGGCGCCGAGGGGGGCCGAGGACGATCCGTCCCGGTCCCCCTCGGCAGCCGCCGTGGGCGAGAACCTGAGGGTCGCGCTGCGACCTAGCCGCGCGCCGGCAGCTCGGCGGCGCGCGAGCCCGTGAGCCGGTAGACGTCGAAGACGCCGTCGACCTTGCGCACGGCGGCCAGCACGGAGCTGAGGTGCGCCGGCTCGGCCATCTCGAACACGAAGCGCGAGAGCGCGACGCGGTCCCGCGACGTCGAGACCGTCGCCGAGAGGATGTTGACGTGGTGGTCCGACAGGACCCGCGTGACGTCGGACAGCAGCCGTGACCGGTCGAGGGCCTCGACCTGGATCTGCACGAGGAACAGCGTGCCCGTCCCCGTGTCCCACTCGACCTCGACGATGCGCTCGGGCTGGTTGCGCAGCCCTTCCACGTTGAGGCAGTCGGTGCGGTGGACGCTCACGCCGGCACCGCGCGTGACGAAGCCCACGATCTCGTCGCCCGGGACCGGCGTGCAGCACTTGGCGAGCTTGACCCAGATGTCGCTGACGCCCTTGACCACGACGCCGGCGTCCCCCGAGCGCGGGCGACGCTGGCTGCCCGGGCGGGTCGCCTCGGCGAGGTCCTCCTCGGTCCCGGACTCGCCGCCCATGGACTGCACCAGGCGGTGCACCACGGTCACGGCGGACGCCTGGCCCTCGCCGATCGCCGCGTACAGCGACGACACGTCGGCGAAGCGCATCTCGTTCGCGAGCGTCACGAGCGCCTCGTGCGTGAGCAGCCGCTGGATCGGCAGGTTCTGCTTGCGCATCGCCTTGGCGATCGCGTCCTTGCCGTGCTCGATCGCCTCCTCGCGGCGCTCCTTGGAGAACCACTGGCGGATCTTGTTGCGGGCACGCGGGCTCTTGACGAAGGTCATCCAGTCCCGGCTGGGACCGGCCGTCTCGGACTTGGACGTCAGGACGTCCACGACGTCGCCGTTGTCGAGCGTCGAGTCCAGCGGCACCAGGCGCCCGTTCACCCGCGCGCCCATGGTGCGGTGGCCGACCTCCGTGTGGACCGCGTAGGCGAAGTCGACCGGTGTGGACCCCGCGGGCAGCGCGATGACGTCGCCCTTGGGCGTGAAGACGAAGACCTCCTGGCCCCGGATCTCGAACCGGAGCGAGTCGAGGAACTCGGTCGGGTCGGCGGTCTCGCGCTGCCAGTCCACGAGCTGGCGCAGCCAGGCCATGTCGCTCGCCGCGTCGACCGCGCCGCCGGACTGCTTCGCGATCTCCTTGTACTTCCAGTGGGCCGCGACGCCGTACTCGGCGCGACGGTGCATCTCGTGCGTCCGGATCTGGATCTCGACCGGCTTGCCACCGGGCCCGATGACCGTCGTGTGCAGCGACTGGTACATGTTGAACTTGGGCATCGCGATGTAGTCCTTGAACCGGCCCGGCACCGGGTTCCACCGCGCGTGCAGCGCACCCAGCGCCGCGTAGCAGTCGCGGACCGAGTCGACCAGGACGCGCACGCCCACCAGGTCGTAGATGTCGGCGAAGTCGCGGCCCCGCACGATCATCTTCTGGTAGATCGAGTAGTAGTGCTTGGGCCGGCCGGTCACCGTCGACTTGATCTTCACCGCGCGCAGGTCGGCCGTGACCTGCTCGCGCACGACCGACAGGTACTCGTCGCGAGCCGGGGCCCGCTCGGCGACCAGGTGGACGATCTCCTCGTACACCTTCGGGTAGAGCGTCGCGAACGAGAGGTCCTCGAGCTCCCACTTGATCGTGTTCATGCCGAGCCGGTGCGCCAGGGGCGCGTAGATCTCGAGCGTCTCGCGCGCCTTGCGCTCGGCCGACGCCGCCGGCACGAAGCGCCAGGTCCGGGCGTTGTGCAGCCGGTCCGCGAGCTTGATGACGAGCACCCGGATGTCGCGCGACATCGCGACGACCATCTTGCGCACGGTCTCCGCCTGCGCGGCGTCGCCGTAGACGACCTTGTCGAGCTTGGTCACCCCGTCGACCAGCATCGCGATCTCCGGACCGAAGTCGGAGCACAGGTCGTCGAGCGAGTACTCGGTGTCCTCGACCGTGTCGTGGAGCAGGGCCGCCGCGAGGGTCGACGGCGTCATCCCGAGGTCCGCGAGGATCGTGGCGACGGCGACGGGATGGGTGATGTACGGGTCGCCGCTGCGCCGCACCTGGCCCCGGTGGGCCCGCTCCGCGACCGCGTAGGCGCGGTCGAGCACGCTGAGGTCGGCCTTGGGATGGTTGGCGCGGACCGCGAGCATGAGCGGCTCGAGCGCGGGCGAGCCCGCCGGCGTCCGGCTGCCGAAGCGCACCAGGCGCGAGCGGACACGGGACCCCGTGCCGGGCGTCTCGGGCGCCGGTCGGGGCGAGGCGTCGGGCACGGGCGCTGGCGCGGGCGTCACGGCCTCGCCCGCGGCGCGCGGCGGCACCGGTACCGGCTGCTCGGCCATCACGCCCTCCTCGTCCCGACGACGCCACCAAGTCTAGTTGGCCAGGGGCCGCGTGGCCGTCCGGCCGGCCTCGTCGCCCGCTGCTGGTGCAGGGCGCCGCGGTTCGTGCCGTCAGTAGGTCAGCAGGACGTCGATCTCGCGGCCCGGCAGCCGCTCGCGGCCGTGCAGGAAGGTCAGCTCCATGAGGAACGCGAGCCCGACGACGACGCCGCCCGCCTGCTCGAGGAGCTCGACGGTCGCAGCGGCCGTGCCGCCCGTGGCGAGCACGTCGTCGACCACGAGGATCCGCGCACCGAGCGGGATCGTGTCCGGGTGCACCTCGAGCACCGCGCTGCCGTACTCCAGGTCGTACGCGCTCGCCAGGGTCGCACGGGGCAGCTTGCCCGCCTTGCGGACCGGCACGAAGCCCGCCCCCAGCGCCACGGCGACCGGCGCGCCCACGATGAAGCCGCGGGCCTCCATCCCGACGACGAGGTCGATCGGTCCGGGAGCCTGGTGGGCCAGGTGCTCGACCACCGCGGCGAACGTGGCGCCGTCCGCGAGCAGCGGGGTGATGTCCTTGAACGTGACGCCGGGCTGCGGGTGGTCCACGACGTCCGTCACGAGAGCGGACGCCCGCTCCACGAGCGAGCGTCCCTCCTGCGGGGAGGTCCCGCTCACGGCTTGCGGCCCGCGGGCCGGTTCGGCTTGCGGCGCCGGGGCTGCGCGCTGTTGCCCAGGTGCCCGCCCGGGACGGGCGCGCCGACGTGGACCTTGACCGCCTCGGCGGGGTCCGCGTCCGCCGGCGCGGTCGCCTTGCGAGCCTCCAGCACACGCGCGGTGTGCTCGCGGATCGCCGGCTCCCGCTCGCGCAGGAAGACCTCGAACGGCGTGGCGATGAAGACCGACGAGAGCGTGCCGACGGACATGCCGATGAACAGCGCGAGGGCGATGTCGCGCAGCGTGCCCGCGCCGAGCAGGAAGGCGCCGATGAAGAGGATCGCCGAGACCGGCAGGAGCGCCACGACGGACGTGTTGATCGATCGCACGAGGGTCTGGTTCACCGCGAGGTTGGCGAGCTCCGCGTAGGTGTACCGGCGCTGCTCCAGCACCTTCTCGGTGTTCTCCCGCACCTTGTCGAAGACGACGACCGTGTCGTAGAGCGAGTACCCGAGGATCGTCAGGAACCCGATGACCGTCGCCGGGCTGACCTCCCAGCCGATGCCGGCGTAGACGCCCACGGTGATGATCAGGTCGTGCGCGAGCGCGAACAGGGCCGCGGCCGCCATGCGCCACGCACGGAAGTACAGCGTCATCACGACGGCGACCAGGAGCAGGAAGATCACGAGCCCCTGCACGGCCTTCGCGGTGACGTCGGCACCCCAGCTCGGTCCGACGAGCGACGTGCTCACGTCGCCGAGGGGGACGTCGTAGGCCTCGGCGAGACCGGAGGCGATCTCGTCCGCGACGTCCTGCTCCAGCTCGCCCGTCTGCACGCGGACGGAGGAGTCGCCGAGGCCGGAGACCCTGGGCACCTCCTCCGGGGCCACCTCGGCCACGACGTCGAGCGCGGGCTGCTGCTCGGTCGTCGCCGCGCCCGTGACGGTGAACTCCGCACCGCCGCTGAACTCGATGCTCGGGTTGATGCCGCGCACGAGCAGCAGCGCGATCGAGGCGAGGATGACGGCGCCGCCGATGGCGAGCCACCGCATGCGCCGCCCGACGATGTCGTACGAGCGCTTGCCGGTGTAGAGGTCGTTGCCCCACTGGGCCACGCGCGAGGGCATCAGGCGTCCTTCCGCTCGGTGCCGGCATCCGCCTGCGGGCCGTCGTCGCCGTCCGGCGGTGCCGTGCTGCTGTGCCCCGCGCCCGACGCACCGGCCGTGGCCGCGCGGCGCTCGGCCGCGCGACGCTCGGCGATGGTCATCCGGCGGCCCCCGGCCACGCCCACCGGCTCCCGGTCGTCGGCCGGCGTCGCGACGACGTCGTCGACCGCGGTCG
>NZ_JACEXH010000189.1:0-5790 GCF_014525465.1 Actinotalea sp. JY-7885
GTGAGCACCCGCGCCGCGAGGTCGGCGGCGCCCAGGGCGGAGGCCTCGGGGGCGGCGCTGACGACGACGGGGCGGCCGAGCAGGTCCGCCTGCGTCTGCATGAGCAGCGGGGACGCCGTGGCGCCGCCGTCCGCGACGATCGCGCCCGGGTCCGCCGAGCCGTCGCGCAGCACGGCCTCGACGACGTCGCACACCTGGTGGGCCACGGCCTCGAGGGCCGCGCGGGCGACGTGCCCGCGGGTGGTCCCGCCCGTGACCCCGGTGAGCGTGCCGACGGCGTCGCGGTCCCAGTGCGGCGCGCCGAGCCCGGTGAACGCCGGCACGACGACGACGCCGCCGCTGTCCGGCTCGGTCGCGGCGAGCTCGGTGAGCGCCTGGCCGCCGGGCACGTCCGGCGGCGTGCCGAGCAGCCGCGCGACCCAGTCCAGCGCCGCGCCGGAGGTGAGGATGTTGCCCTCGCTCGCGTACTGCGGGGCGCCGTCGAGCCAGGCCAGCGTGCTCGTGGCGCCCCTGGTGCCGCGCACGCGGCCGTCCGTGGGGAGCATGACGGACGAGCCGGTGCCGTAGGTGGCCTTGGCGGTGCCGGGCCCGGCCTGGCCGTGGTGGTACAGGGCGGCGTGCGAGTCCGCCAGGACGGCGAGCACGGGCACGCCGTCGAGCCCCAGCGCCCCGCCGCGCACCGTGCCGAACCCGCCGCTGGACGCCTGCACGCGCGGCAGGACGACGTCGGGCAGCCCGAACAGGGCGAGCATCTCCTCGTCCCACTCCAGCCGGTCGAGGTCCAGCAGCAGGGTGCGCGAGGCGTTGCCGGCCTCGACAAGGTGCTCGCCGGTGAGCCGGTGCACCAGCCAGGAGTCGACGGTGCCCACGCGGACGTCGCCCGCGGGCACGCCCAGGTCGCGCGCGTACTGCAGCAGCCAGCGCATCTTGGGCGCGGAGTACATCGCGTCCAGCGGCAGGCCGGTGCGCGCCCAGACCCGCTCGGTGGCCGTCACCTTCGCGCACCAGGCGGCGGTGCGGGAGTCCTGCCAGCCGAGCACCGGGCCGAGCGGGTCCCCGCTCGAGGCGCGCCAGGCGACCACCGACTCGCGCTGGTTGCTGATCGCCAGCGCCGTGACCGGTCGCGCCGCGGCCGCCAGGCAGCGCCGGGCGGCGACCTGCACCGAGCCCCACAGGTCCTCGGCGTCCTGCTCGACCCAGCCGGGCCGGGGGTAGGCGATGGCGACCGGCGCGGTGCCGCGCCCCAGGACGGCGCCCGACGCGGCGTCGACGAGCAGCGCCTTGGTCGACGTCGTGCCCTGGTCGATCGTCAGGATGGTGTCCACGTCAGCCCTTGACCGCGCCGGCGAGGGCGCCCTGGACGAAGTACCGCTGGAACATCAGGTAGACGATGAGGACCGGGACGGCGGACATGATGATGAACGCGTTGAGCGGGCCGTAGTCGGTGCCGTGCTGGGTCGAGAAGCTCTGCACCGCGAGGGGCACGGTCCAGTTGTCCTGCGAGCGCAGCAGCGTCGTGGCCATGGCGTACTCGTTCCAGGTGCCGACGAAGTCGAGGATGAACAGCGCGGCGAGGGCGGGCTTGGCCAGCGGAAGGATGATCTGGATGAAGATCCGGAACGTCGAGGCGCCGTCGATGCGCGCGGACTCCTCGAGCTCGTCGGGGATGGCCCGGAAGAACCCGTAGAGCACGAACACCGCGTAGGGGATGCCGAAGGCCAGGTAGGGCAGCATCAGGCCGGGCAGCGAGTCCAGTGCGCCGAGCTCGAGCATCGTGTTGAAGAGCGGGCCGAGGGCGATCTGGATCGGGACCATGGAGCCGACCGCGATGACGGCGAGCAGCAGGCGGTGGAACCGGAACCGCAGGCGAGCGATGGCGTAGGCCGCGGCCGCCGCGAAGAACAGGCCCAGCGGCACCTTGATCAGCGAGATCACGAGGCTGTTGAGCCCGGTGGTCCCCAGCTTGCCGACCTCGAACGCCTCGGCGTAGTTGCTCCAGGCCCACGAGGTGGGCAGGGCCCACGGGTCGGTCGCGCTGATGTCCGCGTTGGACTTCACCGACGTCAGGAACATGATCGCGAAGGGCAGCGCCCAGAGCAGGGTGGTCAGCACGAGCGCGATCCACAGGCCGATGCCGGCGTAGTCGCGGCGGCGCGGCTCGGGCCTGGGGGCCGTGACGTCCCCGGCGCGCGGGTCCACCACGACCGGGGCGGGGGTGGCGATCCGGTGGCTCACTTGCCGTCTCCCTTCATCGACCAGGCCATGTACGGGATCACCAGGCACAGGGACAGCAGCAGCAGGACGGTCGCGACCGCTCCGCCCGCGCCGAAGCTGTGGTTGGTGAAGGACTGCGTGTAGGACCACAGCGCGAGGACCTGGGTGGACTGCGCGGGGCCGCCGCCCGTCATGCCGACGATGAGGTCGAACACCTTGAGCGAGTTGATGATCGTGAGGATGACGACGACGACAGTCGTCGGGCGCAGGGCGGGCAGGGTGACGTTGCGGAACACCTGCCAGGCGTTGGCGCCGTCGACCTTGGCCGCGTCCACGAGCTCCTGGGCGACGGACTGCAGGCCGGCCAGGAACAGCACCATCGGGAAGCCGACCGCCTGCCACACCGAGGCGGCGAACACCGAGTACAGGGCGATCTTCGGGTCGCCGAGCCAGGTCTGGGTCCACGCACCGAGGCCGACGGCCTCCAGGAGCTGGTTGACCATGCCGAGCGTGGGGTTGTAGATCCACCGCCACATCGCGGCCACGGTGATCGAGGCGAACACCGAGGGGATGTAGATGACGGAGCGCATGAGGCTGCGCCCGACCATCTGGCGGTTGAGGGCCAGGGCGAGCAGGAGCCCGAGCAGCATCGGGATCGCCAGCGAGAGCACGACCCAGATGACGGAGTTGCCGAAGGACTTCCAGAACACCGGGTCCTGGGTGAACAGCCGCACGTAGTTGTCGAGGCCGACGAACTCCGGCTCCTCCGTGCGGAAGCCCGACCAGCGGTAGAACGACAGCCGCACGGAGTCGAGCATCGGGTAGACGATGAAGTAGCCGTAGATCAGCAGGGACGGCACCAGGTACGGCAGCGCCGTGAGGAACGGGCTGCGCCGGCGCGTCCTGCGCCGGGGCCGTGCCCCCGGGGCCTGCTCGACCAGGCCGGGTACAACCGCCATCATCGTCTCCTCGAACGGGGGTCCCCGGGGGTGGGGCGGACCGCCCCACCCCCGGAGGTCAGGTCACTGGTTGGCGTCACGCCACTGCTGGAACACCTCGCCCGCCTCGGCGGGGTCGATGTCGCCGGTGAGGACCGAGTTCTGCACGCGCCAGAACTCCGTGGTCTCCGCGGTGGAGAAGTTCTGGTCGTTGTTGACGAACAGACCCGTCGCCTCGGAGATGACGCCCGTCCACTCCTCGCCCAGCGGCGCGTCGGCCGGCGGGGCGACCGAGGCGTTCACCGACAGCGCGGAGAACGCGGTGCCGAGCTTGCCCTGGCCCTCCTCCGAGACCATGTAGTCCAGGAACTTCGCGGCCGCGTCGGGGTTCTTGGCGTTCGGCGTCAGGTAGAGCAGCTCGCCGAAGCCGTACGCCCGGCCCGTGCCCGTGGGGAACGCGAAGAGGCTCATGTCCTCGGCAGCGAGGCCGCCGTCGATCGCCATCGGGCCGAACCAGTCGCCCTCGATCGTCATGGCGGCCTTGCCCGTGTAGAAGAGCTGGGCGGCGTCGTCGTTGCTGATCGCCATGAAGCCCTCGTTGAGGTACTCGTCGCCCCAGGTCTTGAGCTCGGTGAAGGCCTCCGCGACGCACGGCTCGGCGCCCCAGTCGCCGTCACCCGTGGTGAGCTCGTCGGCCGTGTCCGCGCCGCACATGGTCTCGATCAGCGAGTCGAGCAGGCGCATGACGTGCCAGTTGACCGTGCCGCCGAACTCCATCGGGGTGATCCCCGCGGCCTTGAGCGTCTGGGCGACCTCGACGAGCTCGTCGTAGGTCGTCGGCAGCGTGGTGATGCCCGCCTGCTCGAACAGCGCCGTGTTGTAGTAGACGGCCTCGGTCGCCTGGATGAACGGGACGCCGTGGTAGCCGCCGTACTGCGTGGCGTTCTGCAGCGCCGCCGGCGTCAGGACCTCGTCCCAGCCGTACTCCTCGTAGTACTCGGTGAGGTCCTGGCTCATGCCCACGTCGACCAGCTCGCCGCCCAGGCCCGAGCCGCCCCAGTAGCGGTACAGGTCCGGTCCCGCGTCGGTGCCGGCGACCTGGCGCAGTGCGTCCTTGTGCGGGTCGGTCGCCCGCTCCTCGGTGACGACCGTGATGCCGGGGTTGGCCTCCTCGAAGCCCTCGACCAGCGCGTCCCACGCCGCCTTCTGCGTCGGCTCCTGGGTCAGGGTCCAGACCGTGACCTCGGTGTCGCCGCCGCTCTCCTCGCTGCTGTCGCCCCCGCTGCAGCCCACCAGGACCAACGCGAGCGAACCGATCGCCGCGCCGGTCACCATCGACCTTCTGTTCAGCACCTTTGCCTCCATCCAGATGGTTGTCCCGTAGCCCTCACGGGCGTCGTCGCGGGCTGGGCCCGCACCACGGGGGTCGAACTAGCTCTCCGCCTGCCACTCGCCGAACTCGGCCAGCTTCAGGTAGAAGTCCTCGAACATCAGCCGCACGTCGACCTGCGTGTAGACGCGCATCGGCCGCGCACCGCGCACCGCCCGGTAGGCGCCCTCGGCCGTCAGCTCGGGCGTGGGTCGCACGACGTACGACGACGACGAGCTGTCCGCCTCGAACGTCGAGCGCAGCGCCGTGAGCAGCACGAGCGGCGAGTCGCCGAGCGCGTAGGCCTCGCAGACCTCCAGCCCGTGGTCGTGCACGCGGCCCTGCTCGTAGGCGACCTCGTCGTAGAGGTAGCGCCCGAGCGGGCCCGTGGTGGCGACCCGGCGGCGCAGCTCCACGTCGCTGACCAGGCACTGGCGGTAGACGTCGCGCGGGATCTGCCAGATCTCCAGGTCCGGGGCCGCGAAGAGCACGCGCGCCGCGGCCACGTCGATCAGCAGGTTGTACTCGATCGGCATGGCGCCCACGGGCGGGAGCGCGAGGCCGTCGTGCTCGGGACCGCCGATCCACACGAGCGTCATCCGCTCCGCGATGCGCGGCTCGAGCAGGTAGGCCGACGCGAGGTCGGTCAGTCCCCCGCCGGCGGCGTAGAACAGCGGCGTGGAGACGTCGTCCCGCATCGCCTCGGCGATGATCGCGCGGGCGGCCGGCGAGTCCTGCGGCGTGGTGAGGTCGGGCAGCGCGGTCGGCGCGCCCTGGACGATGCGGTCGGTGGACTCCAGGCCCATCCGCGCGAAGACGTCCTCGACCACCGCGCGGGCGTTGGCCGCCGTGTCCGGGCCGAGGTCCATGAGGTCGCCGGGGCGCAGGTGCGAGGCCACGACGAGCGGGATCTCGACGGCCGGGGAGAGCACGTGGTGGACGATCTGGAACAGGTCGTCCGGGTCGCCGGAGAAGTCGTTGTCGATGATGACGCGCGAGCGCGCGGCCGGGAAGGCCGTGCTGCGCCACGGCGTCTGGCCCAGGCGCCAGCGCTTGTCGGCGGGGATCCCGTGGTCCTGCGGGGCGGACGGAACGCGCGTCATTGCGTCTCCTGAATGTTTATTCGTACTGGAATGACTCTGCGCCGACAGTAGCCCGCGGCTCCCGGGACGTCAAAGAACGGGCGCGGCGGTGCCCGCCGCGGCCCGCGACGGGCGCGCCGAAGGCACCCGCGGGTGGCCCGCGAGGCGGGTGGCGTCGGCCCAGCCG
>NZ_JACEXH010000190.1:0-5761 GCF_014525465.1 Actinotalea sp. JY-7885
TGGGGGTGGCCACCGCGGCGGACGGGCGCCACGACGCCGGCGCGCAGCTGCTCGAGGCGCTCGCACCCGACCAGGCCTGGGCGGTCGTGGACGCGCGCCGCCGCGTCGCGGAGACGCGCCGCTGGCTGCGGAACACGGGCGCCCGGCGCCCGCTCGACGCGGTGGCGGTCATGGGGGGCTTCGAGGCGCAGGCTCCCGGGGCGGTCCTCAACCTCGGCCTGCCGGTCGGCTGGCTCGACGGCCTGCCGGCGTCGCCCGTGGTCTGGGCGGCCGTGCTGAGCGAACGCCTCAGCGAGGACGCGACCTGGGAGTGAGTCGGGGGTTAGTCTCGCTCCATGCTCGTGCTGAGTCGCCGTGTGGGCGAACGCCTGGTGATCGGCGACAACATCGTCATCACGATCATCGACGTGCGCAGCGACGGCGTGCGGATCGGCATCGACGCGCCGCGCGACGTGCGCGTCAACCGCGCCGAGGTCCTCGAGGCCGTGACGCGCGCGAACGTGGAGGCCGCCCGTTCCGCGGACCCCGCCGCGGAGGAGTCGCTCAAGGCGCTGCGGCCCTCGACGGGGCGTCCGGCCGGCGACTGACCCTCACGTCCGCCCCCCGGCGACCGATGGTGCCGGTGAGGGGCGGAGGATCCGCCTCCTGCGGCATGCCATGGAGGGCGTTGTGGAGGACCTGGACGAGATCGTCCACGAGTTCCTGGTCGAGAGCCATGAGAACCTCGACCAGCTGGACTCGGACCTGGTCGCCCTCGAGGCGGCCCCCGGCTCACGGGACCTGCTGAGCAGCATCTTCCGCACGATCCACACGATCAAGGGCACGAGCGGCTTCCTGGCCTTCTCGGCGCTCGAGCGCGTCACGCACGCCGGCGAGAACCTGCTGGTCGAGCTCCGCGACGGCCTGCGCTCGATGGACCACGGCACCACCGACGTGCTCCTGCAGATGGTCGACGTCGTGCGCGACGTCCTGCGCCGCATCGAGTCCGACGGCGGCGAGGGCGAGGTCGATGTCGACGCCGTGGTGCGACGCATCGAGACGCTCCTCGCCGGGACGCCGGGCGCCGGCTCGCCCGACGCCGGCGCGACGGCCCCGGTCGAGCACCGCGAGGATCTCCCCGCGCCCGAGGCGTCCGTCCCCGAGGTGCCAGTGCCCGTGCCGGCGCCTGCGTCCGCCCCGCCCGCCTCGCGCACCATCCGCGCCAAGCAGGCCGGCCCCGCCGCGTCGGCCGACCGCGAGCCCGACCCGGCCGAGCCGGAGCCGGCCGCGTCGCGCTCGGCCGCGGACGGCTCCATCCGCGTCGACGTCGACCTCCTGGACGCGCTCATGCGTCAGGTCGGCGAGCTGGTCCTGGCGCGCAACGCCATCTCGCGGCTCGCCGGTGGGACGACCGACGTCGACCTCGTGCGCGCGGCCCAGCGCCTGAGCCTCATCGCCTCGGAGCTGCAGGAGGGCGTCATGAAGACGCGCATGCAGCCCATCGAGCACGTCTGGTCGAAGGTGCCGCGCATGGTGCGCGACGTCGCCGCCGCGTGCGACAAGCAGGTGCGCGTCGAGCTGACCGGGGGTGACACCGAGCTCGACCGCAGCCTCCTCGAGGCGGTCAAGGACCCGCTGACGCACCTCATCCGCAACGCCGTCGACCACGGCGTCGAGGCGCCCGCCGCGCGGAGCGCCGCGGGCAAGCCCGCGCAGGGCGTCGTGTCGCTGCGTGCGTACCACGCGGGTGGCCAGGTGGTCGTGGAGGTGAGCGACGACGGCGCGGGGATCGACGTCGCGCGCGTCGCGGCCAAGGCGGTCGACCGCGGCCTGCGCACGGCCGAGCAGGTGGCGGACGCCGCCGCGAGCGAGCTCCTCCAGCTGCTCTTCCTGCCCGGCTTCTCGACCGCCGAGTCCGTCACCAACGTCTCCGGCCGCGGCGTGGGGATGGACGTGGTCCGGACCCGGATCGAGGCGATCGGCGGCACGGTCGACGTCGACTCCGAGCTCGGGACGGGCACGACGTGGCGGCTGCGGATCCCGCTGACCCTCGCGATCATGCCGGCGCTCACGGTGGCCTGCGACGGTGAGCTCTACGCGATCCCGCAGGTCAGCCTGCTGGAGCTCGTCGCGCTCGACGCGCAGGCCTCGGGCGCCATCGAGTACGTCCGCTCGGCACCGGTCTACCGGCTCCGCGGCGAGCTCCTGCCCCTCGTGGACCTGCGCGAGGTGCTCGGCCGGCCCGCCAGGGCGGACCGTGCCGGTGCCGTGATCACCGTCCTGCAGGCGGACACCCAGCGCTTCGGCCTGCTCGTCGACCGCGTCCTGAACACCGAGGAGATCGTCGTCAAGCCGCTCTCCGGCCGGCTCAAGGCGATCGGCCTGTACGCGGGCGCCACCCTGCTCGGCGACGGCCGCGTCTCGCTCATCCTCGACGTGCAGGCGATCGGCCGCCGGGCCATGGTCGGCGACGGCGGCCTCGAGCGCGCCCGGTCCGCCGAGGACCGTGCCGCCGTCGTCGAGACCGTGCCGGTGCTCGTCGCGGGCATCGGCGGAGGGCGCCGCGTCGCGATCCCGCTCGCGGCCGTGACCCGCCTCGAGAAGCTGCCCGCCGACGTCCTGGAGCACGTGGGCGGGCGCGAGGTCATCCAGTACCGCGGAGCGATCACGCCCGTCGTCCGCCTCGACCGCCTGCTCGCCGCCGCGGGCGGTGGCGACGAGCGCGACGAGCGCGACGAGCTCACGGTCGTCGTGTCCTCGCGCCGGGGGCGCAGCGTCGCCATCGTGGTCGACGAGATCGTCGACATCGTGGACGACGACGTCGCCGCGCACAGCGACCTCGGTGACCACGGGACGCTCGGGTCGACGGTCCTCGAGGACAAGGTGACCGAGCTGCTCGACGTGCGGGCCGCCGTCGCCGCCGCCGACCCGCTGTTCTTCGCCGACGAGCCCGCGCCCGCGGACCTCGCCGTCCTCGACCCGGCCGACCTCGACCACCTCGACGTCCTCGTGGGAGCGACCCGATGAGCCGCCAGCTCGCCACCTTCACCCTCGAGGGCGCGCACTACGGCGTCGACGTCATGCGGGTCCAGGAGGCCCTGCGCTTCCAGCCCCGCACCGCCGTGCCGATGGCCCCTGCCGCGGTCGCGGGCCTGGTCAACCTGCGCGGTCAGGTCGTCCTGACCATCGACCTGCGGGTGTGCCTCGGCCTGGATCCGCTGCCGCCCTCGGCGCGGCCGATGATGGTCGTCGTGCAGGTGGGCGGGGAGCCGATCAGCCTGCTCGTCGACGAGATCGGCGACGTCATCGACGTCGACGACGACGCGTTCGAGATGCCGCCCGACACGCTCGCACCCTCGCTCCGCGGCCTGGTCACCGGCGCCTTCAAGCTCGAGGACCGCCTCCTGCTCGCGCTCGACGTCGACCGCGCGGTCGCCGCCTGAGCCCGCGCCCCTCGCGCCCCCTCGGCCCACGGCGGTCGTCCCCTCATCACCCGCGCCCCGCGCGCGGCCCCGTACCAAGGAGCACCCCACCCGATGTCCCTCACGTCCCAGCGCACCGCGCCGAGCCCTCTCGCGCAGCCCGCCCCGGCGTCCGACCCGTCGACAGGCGGCCCGCCCCGGCTGCTGGCCGACCGCGGCGTCATGAGCAAGGTCCTCGGGGCCGTCGGTGTCATGGCGATCGCGGCCGTCGTGGGCGGGGCGCTCGGCGTCGTGAACCTGCGGACCGTCGCTGCGGACGCCGCGCACCTCGCCACCGTCCAGAGCGGCTTCGCCACGAACGTCGCGGTCGTGCACCAGGAGGAGATCACGGCGCGGATGCTGGTCGCGGAGGTGGCGGCCGCGGACACGGCGGAGCTGCGCGGCCAGTTCGCCGAGCAGATCGAGCGGACCGACGCCGACATCCAGGTCGCCATCGACGCCCTCACGGCCGAGGTCGGGCCCGACGACCCGTACTGGAACGGCTTCCTCACCGACTGGCAGGCCTGGCAGGAGGTCCGTGACACCGCACTCCTCCCGGCGGCCATGGCCGGCGACCGCGCGCTCGTCGAGCAGGTCCGGGCCGAGCAGGCCGACCCGCTCGTCGCCGCGTTCGTCGCGGACCTCGAGGGGCTCGAGGCGCAGACCGCGGGGTACGTCGCCGACATCGCGGCCGGCGCGGAGCACGAGGCCGCCACCGCGACGACGGCGACCCTGGTCGTGGTGCCCCTCGGGCTCGCGCTCGCGGCGGCCATCGGCGTCGTCACGGCGCGGTCGATCCGGAGCTCCCTCGGCCGCGTGCAGGCCTCGCTCGAGGCGATGGCCGAGGGTGACCTCACGGTGGAGGCCGACGTCCGGAGCGCCGACGAGATCGGCCGCATGGCCGGTGCCCTGCGCACCGCGCAGCACTCGCTGCGCAGCACGCTCGCGCAGGTCGGGGAGGCGAGCACGACCATCGCCGCCACGAGCGAGGAGATGTCCGCCGCGGGCGGGCAGTTCGCGGCCGCCTCGGAGGAGACCAGCGCCCAGGCCGGCGTCGTCGCCTCGGCGGCGGAGGAGGTCTCGCGCAACGTCCAGGCGGTCGCCGCCGGTGCGGAGCAGATGGGCGCCTCGATCCGCGAGATCGCGCAGAACGCCAACGAGGCCGCCCGCGTGGCCGCGCGCGCCACCGACGTCGCGCAGACGACGACGTCGTCGGTCGCGCAGCTCGGAACGTCGTCGCAGGAGATCGGCAACGTCGTCAAGGTCATCACGTCGATCGCGGAGCAGACGAACCTCCTGGCGCTCAACGCGACCATCGAGGCCGCGCGCGCCGGCGAGGCGGGCAAGGGCTTCGCCGTCGTCGCCGGCGAGGTCAAGGACCTCGCCCGGGAGACCGCCCGCGCCACGGAGGACATCGCGCGTCGCGTCGAGGCGATCCAGTCGGACACGGCGACGGCCGTCGCCGCGATCAGCGAGATCTCGCAGATCATCGCGTCGATCAACGACTACCAGCTGACGATCGCGAGCGCGGTCGAGGAGCAGACGGCCACGACGAACGAGATGAGCCGCGGCGTCGCCGAGGCCGCGGCCGGCTCCGGCGAGATCGCGGCCAACATCACCGGCGTGGCGTCGGCCGCGGCCTCCTCCGCCGAGGTCGTGAGCCAGCTGCAGGCCTCGACGCTGGAGCTCGCGCAGATGGCCGCCGACCTGCGCAACCGCGCCTCGGCGTTCACGTACTGACGCCCGGCGGTGCGGGCCCCGGTGCTCACAACCGGTCCGCCGTGGCCGATCTGGACACTGCGCGGGTCACCGCGCGAGGAAGCGGAGGACCGACGTGACGCCGATCAGGGTGCTGGTGGTCGACGACTCGGTCGTCGTCCGCCGGCTCGTCACCGACGTCCTGCAGCAGGACCCGCAGATCGAGGTCGTCGGCGTCGCCGCGAACGGGCAGATCGCGGTCGCGAAGGTCGAGCAGCTGCGCCCTGACGTCGTGACGATGGACCTCGAGATGCCCGTCATGGACGGCGTCGAGGCCGTCCGGACCCTGCGTCGTGCCGGGCACCGGATGCCGATCATCATGTTCTCGACGCTCACCGAGCGCGGCGCCGTCGCGACCCTGGACGCGCTCGCGGCCGGGGCGACCGACTACGTGGCCAAGCCGGCGAACGTCGGCAGCGTGCAGGCCTCGCTCGCCCAGGTCGCCACCGAGCTGATCCCGAGGATCCGGGCCTTCGCCGCGCGGTCGGTGACGTCCCGGGCGGGCGCCCCGGGCGCCCCGGCCGGCCGGGCCGCCACGGGACCCGGCCTGCCCGTGCCCCGCG
>NZ_JACEXH010000191.1:0-5705 GCF_014525465.1 Actinotalea sp. JY-7885
GGCCCCGAAGCCCGCGGCGACACCCCGCCCGGCCGCGCCGCGGCCGGCACCGGCCGCCAAGCCGGCGCGTCCGGCCCCCAAGCCGGCCGCCCGGGCGAAGTCCACCGACGACGCGTCGTCCTGACCAGGTGCGGGCCCCGGCCCGCACGTGAACCTCGTCCCGACCGGGACGACCTGATGGAAGAGAGCACACCAGTGCCGAAGAACAAGACGCACAGTGGTGCGAAGAAGCGGTTCCGGATCACGGGGACCGGCAAGATCATGCGGGAGCAGGCGGGCGCCCGCCACCTGTTCGAGCACAAGTCGAGCCGCCGCACGCGGCGCCTCGCCTCCGACCAGGTCGTCTCCCCGGCCGACGCCCCCAAGATCAAGAAGCTGCTCGGCAAGTGAGCCCGCGGCGCGCCTCCCGCGCGCCCCGACTCACCTGTGAGCCCCGAAACGCAAGGAGCATCACGTGGCACGCGTGAAGCGGGCGGTCAACGCCCAGAAGAAGCGCCGTTCTACCCTCGAGCGCGCCAGCGGTTACCGCGGCCAGCGCTCGCGCCTCTACCGGAAGGCGAAGGAGCAGGTCACCCACTCCCTCGTCTACGCCTACCGTGACCGCAAGGCGCGCAAGGGCGACTTCCGCAAGCTGTGGATCCAGCGCATCAACGCTGCCTCCCGCGAGCAGGGGCTGACCTACAACCGCCTCATCCAGGGCCTCAAGCTCGCCGGTGTCGAGGTCGACCGTCGCGTCCTGGCCGACATGGCCGTCAACGACGCGCCCGCCTTCAACGCGCTCGTCAAGGTCGCGAAGGACGCACTGCCCGCCGACGTCAACGCGCCGTCGGCCGCCTGAGCACCAGCACGACCTCGAGGGCCCCTGGACGACTCGTCGTCCGGGGGCCCTCGCGCGTCCGGGCGTCTGGGAGGATCGGCGCGTGCCGACCGTGATGACGAACCCCCGCGCCGAGCGGGTCAGGACCGTCCGGTCGCTGGCCGGACGCTCGGCCCGCGCGCGCCACGGGCGCTTCCTCGTGGAGGGCCCCCAGGCGGTGCGCGAGGCCGTGCGGTTCGCTGCCGCGGACGTCGTCGACCTCTACCTCAGCGAGGCCGCGGCGCAGCGCTACGGCGAGATCGTCGGGGACGCCGCCACGGCACGCCTCGAGGTCCGGACGGGCACCGCCGAGGTGCTCGACGCGATGAGCCCGGACGCGCAGGGCGTCCTGGCGGTGCTGCGCCCGCGCACCGCGGCCCTGCCCGACGTGGCCGCTGCCGCCCCCCGGCTGGTGGCGGTCCTGTCCCAGGTGCGGGACCCGGGCAACGCCGGCGCCGTGATCCGCGCGGCCGACGCCGCCGGCGCGGACGCCGTGGTCCTCACCGAGGGGAGCGTGGACGTCCACAACCCCAAGGTCGTGCGCTCGACCGCCGGCTCCCTGTTCCACCTGCCCGTGGTGACGGGCGTGTCCCTAGCCTCGACGGTCGAGGCGCTGCGCGACGCCGGTTGCCTCGTCGCGGCCGCGGACGGTGCCGGCGCGCACGACCTGGACGCGCTGCTGGACGTCGCGGGCGCCGCGCCGACGGGGGCGCCGGACCTGGCGACGCCCACGGTCTGGGTCTTCGGCAACGAGGCCTGGGGCCTGGACCCCGCCGACCGCGACCTCGCCGACGCCGTCGTGCGCGTGCCGATCCACGGGCGTGCGGAGTCGCTCAACCTCGCGACGGCGGCCACGGTGTGCCTCTACGCGTCCGCCCGGGCGCAGCGCCGACGGCCCGGCGCAGTGCCGGCCTGATGCGGCTGTTCGCGGCGGTGCGCCCGCCCCGCGACGTCCTCGACCACGTCGAGCGGGCTCTGGTCCTCGCGCGCGCCGGCACCCCGACCGACGACGGGCAGGGGCCGGTGCGGTGGACGCCGCCGCAGGACCGGCATCTCACCCTCGCGTTCTACGGCGAGGCGCCGGACGGCGCCGTGCCGGAGCTGGCGCAGGGCCTCGCGGGGCTCGCCGCGGCGACGGCGCCGTTCGGGCTGAGCCTGCAGGGGTCAGGGCTGTTCGACCGCCGCACGCTGTGGATCGGGTGCGGTGGCGACGTCGCCTCCATGACCGCCCTGATGGACGGCGCCGTGAGCCTCGGCGCCGAGGTCCTCGGCCGGCAGGACCCGCGCCCGCGGTCGCGGGCCCACCTCACGGTCGGTCGGGTGCGCGACCAGGCCCGGCGCCGCCCGACCCGGGGCCGCGAGCAGCCGGGCGTGGCGGCGGTGGCGGCGCTGTCGCACGCCCTCGCGGTCTACCGCGGGCCCGGGTGGCGGGTCGAGGAGATCGAGCTCGTGCGCTCCGAGCTGGGCGCGGGTCCCGGTGGCGCCGCCCGGCACGAGGTCCTCGAGGTGCTGCGCCTGGGCCCGCCCGGGCCCTGAGCGCTGTGGCAGGATGACGGGCATGTCGCAGAGGCGCACGGGGGCCGGTGGTCGCCGATTTAGCCGGCCCGCAGGTGGGCCGCGGCGCTGAGCCGCGCTCCGGATCGCGCGCGGTGCGCGCGTCCGGCGAGACCGCCCGCGGGCCACACCCTCGACCTGGCCGTACCGCCCTGCACGCCGTTGCACATCGCGCCGGCACGCCCCGCCCCGGAAGGCTCCCGCTCCATGCCCGACACCCCTGTGCCCGAGAACGCTGTGCCCGAGAACGCTGCGCCCGCCGGCACCGAGATCGGCAGCGCCGCGCCCCTGTCCCCGCTCGACGTCGACGGCGTCGCGGCGGCCGTCGACGCGGCGCTCGCGGCGATCGGCTCGGCGCCCGACCTCGACGCGCTGAAGGCGGTCCGGCTCGCCCACGCGGGCGACCGCAGCCCGCTGGCCCTCGCGAACCGCGCCATCGGGGGCCTGCCGGGCGCGGACAAGGCCGCCGCCGGCAAGCTCGTCGGCGGCGCCCGCGGACGCGTGCAGGCGGCGCTCGCCGCGCGGCAGACCGTCCTGGAGGCCGAGCGGGACGCCCGCGTCCTGGTGGAGGAGACGGTCGACGTCACGCTCCCCGCGGACCGCGCCCCCCACGGCGCCAGGCACCCGCTGGAGGTGCTCCAGGAGCGCGTCGCCGACGTCTTCGTGGCGATGGGCTGGGAGATCGCCGAGGGCCCGGAGCTCGAGGCCGAGTGGTTCAACTTCGACGCGCTGAACTTCGGTGTCGACCATCCCGCCCGCCAGATGCAGGACACCTTCTTCGTGGCGCACCCCACGGCGGGCGCCGACTCCGGCCTGGTGCTGCGCACGCACACCTCGCCGGTCCAGGCACGGACCCTGCTCGAGCGTGAGCTGCCGGTCTACATCGCGTGCCCCGGCAAGGTGTTCCGCACGGACGAGCTCGACGCGACCCACACGCCGGTCTTCCACCAGGTCGAGGGCCTCGCGGTCGACAAGGGCCTGACCATGGCGCACCTCAAGGGCACGCTGGACCACTTCGCGCGTGCGATGTTCGGCCCCGAGGCGCGGACGCGCTTCCGGCCCTCGTTCTTCCCCTTCACGGAGCCGAGCGCCGAGCTCGACCTCTGGTTCCCCCAGAAGAAGGGCGGGGCCGGCTGGATCGAGTGGGGCGGCTGCGGCATGGTCAACCCGAACGTCCTGCGGGCGTGCGGGGTCGACCCCGACGAGTACACGGGCTTCGCCTTCGGCATGGGCATCGAGCGGACCCTCATGCTGCGCCACGGCGTCGCGGACATGCACGACATGGTCGAGGGCGACGTCCGCTTCTCGCTCCAGCTGGAAGGGGCCCTCTGATGCCGCGCATCCCGCTGTCCTGGCTCGCCGAGCACGTCGACCTGCCCCCCGGCACGACGGCCGACCAGCTCGCCGCCGATCTGGTCCGTGTCGGGCTCGAGGAGGAGGCCATCCACGGCGCCGCCGTGACCGGTCCGCTCGTCGTCGGCGAGGTCGTGGCCCGCACTCCCGAGCCGCAGAAGAACGGCAAGACGATCAACTGGTGCCGCGTCGACGTTGGCCCCGAGCTCGGCGAGGTCGGTGAGGACGGCACGGTCGGCCCGCGCGGCATCGTCTGCGGCGCGCACAACTTCGACGTCGGCGACCGCGTCGTCGTCGCGCTGCCCGGGGCCGTCCTGCCCGGGCCATTCCCGATCGCGTCGCGCAAGACCTACGGCCACGTCTCGGACGGCATGATCTGCTCCGCCAAGGAGCTCGGCCTCGGCGAGGACCACGACGGCATCATCGTGCTCGATCGCCTCGGCTACGACGCCGCGTCGACGACGCCCGGCACCGACGCCCGCGAGCTCCTCGGGCTCGCCGACGAGGTGCTCGAGATCAACGTGACGCCGGACCGCGGCTACTGCTTCTCGATGCGCGGCGTCGCCCGGGAGTACGGCCACGCGACGGGTGCGGCCTTCACCGACCCCGCCCTCCCGGTGCCCGACGACGTCGTCGCCGGGGACGGCTTCCCCGTCGAGATCACGGACGACGCCCCGATCAACGGTGCCGCGGGCGCCGACCGCTTCGTGGCGCTCGTCGTGCGCGGCGTGGCGGCATCCGCGCCGTCGCCCGCCTGGATGCAGCGTCGCCTCACCCAGGCCGGCATGCGGCCGATCTCGCTCGCCGTGGACGTCACGAACTACGTGATGCTCGATCTCGGCCAGCCCCTGCACGCCTACGACCTCGCGAAGGTCGCGGCTCCGGTGGTCGTGCGCCGGGCCGAGCCGGGGGAGCGGCTGACCACGCTCGACGGGGTCGACCGCGCGCTCGACGCCGAGGACCTCCTCATCACGGACTCGCCCGACGGCGCTCGGGCGTCGCGGGTGCTCGGCCTGGCCGGCGTCATGGGCGGCGCCGAGAGCGAGGTGGGCCCGGCGACCACGGACCTGCTCCTCGAGGCGGCGCACTTCGACCCCGTCTCGGTCGCCCGCACCGCCCGCCGGCACAGGCTGCCGAGCGAGGCGTCGCGGCGCTTCGAGCGCGGGGTCGACCCGCAGCTCCCCCTGGTCGCCGTCCGGCGCGCCGCGGCCCTGCTCGTCGAGCACGGTGGCGGGCGGGTCGACGGGCTCAGCGACCTCGACCGCACCACGGCCCCGCGCGCCGTCGAGGTCGACCTGGACCTGCCGGCCCGGGTCGTCGGCGTGCCGTACACGCACGAGGAGGTCCGCTCGACGCTCGAGGCGATCGGCTGCACCGTCGAGCCGGTCGGCGAGGGCGGCGCGCGCGTCACCCCGCCGACGTGGCGCCCCGACCTGACCACGGGCGTGGACCTCGTCGAGGAGGTGGCGCGCATCCGCGGGTACGACGCCATCCCGTCCGTCCTCCCGCACGCGCCGTCGGGCCGCGGGCTGACGCAGGAGCAGCAGCTCCGGCGCGCCGTGGCGCGCGCGCTGGCCGCCGCGGGCTTCGTGGAGACGCTCAGCTACCCCTTCGTCGGTGCCCACCAGCACGACGAGCTGGCCCTGCCGGCGGACGACGAGCGCCGCCGCGGGCTGCGCCTGGTCAACCCCCTGTCGGACGAGCAGCCGGAGCTGCGGACGAGCCTGCTCGTCACGCTCCTGGACACGGCCCGACGGAACGTCTCGCGGGGCACCACGGACCTGGCCCTCAGCGAGATCGGCCTGGTCACGCTGCCCGCGCCGGACGCACCACCGGCCCCCCGCCTCCCGGGCGCCGCACGACCGAGCGACGCGGACCTCGCGCGTCTGGCCGCGGCGGTCCCGGCCCAGCCCCGGCGCGTCGCGGGCGTCCTGGCCGGCCT
>NZ_JACEXH010000018.1:0-27364 GCF_014525465.1 Actinotalea sp. JY-7885
CCGAGCGCCGCGCCGCGACGAGCCCGCCCGTGAGCGCGAGCGCGGCGCCGGCCAGCACCGTCGCGAGCAGCGCCGCCACGAGGACCCCCGACGCGACCACGCCCTGCTGGTCCTCGACCTGGGCGAGCGTGCGCGGGTACGGCGTGCGGAGCGCGAGGGCGCGCTGCCGCTGCCCGAGCGACTCCTCGAGCGCGTCGCGCAGTCCGGCCACGGCCACGCGCGTGCTCGCCGCCGTCCCCGGCTCCACCGACCGCAGGTCGGGCACCGTCACGACGCTCAGGCGCTCGACCGGGCGCTCGCCGAGCAGCGTCCCGGGCGCGACGACGAAGGGCCCGTACACGGGGAGGTTCCCGGACGCGGACCCGGCCGCACCCAACGGGTCCCGCTCCCAGGTCGCGTGATCGCCGCCCTGCGGCTGGAACGTCCCCACCACCTCGACGGTCACCGGGTCGACCGCCGCCGCTCCGGAGCGCGCGGGCTGCGCGGACAGCGTCAGCGTCGAGCCCGCCGTGACGCCCAGGAGGCCGGCCGTCGCGTCGAGGAGCGCGACCTCGACCGGCGAGCCGCCCGCACCGGCCGCGCCCGCCGGCCACCGACCCGAGGACAGGTCCGCGTGCTCGGCGAGGTCGTCGCCCTCGAGGAGGTAGGCGAGGCGCAGCTCGCCGCTGTCGAGCGGGGGCAGGTGGAGCGGGGTGGACGCCGCCCAGACCGACGTCGTCGTGGGGAACGCCGCGTACGCGGCCTCGACCGCGTCGACCACGTCGGCGGCGGCACGCTCCGCGTCGGCGGGTGCCGTAGCCCCCTCGTCGAGCCGCACCCCGGCGCGCACGCCGACGTCCTCGGCGTCGGTGCGACCGAGGGCGGCGACGAGCGCCTCGTCCTGGGCGGTCGTCAGCAGCGTCGCGCACAGGCCCAGCACGACGGCGCCGGTCACGACCACGGCGGCCACCGCGGCGAGCAGCCGCGCCTGCGTCAGCGCGCGACGCAGGACGAGCAGCACGGGTGCGCCGCGCGGGCCGGACCCCGCGCGGCGCACCTCAGGCATCGGCCAGCCGGCCGTCGACCAGCCGGACGGCACGGTCGGCGAGGGCGATCATCACGGGGTCGTGCGTCGAGACGATGGCTGTCATGCCCTCGGCCTCGACCACGCCCCGGATGAGCGCCATGACCGCCAGGCCGGTCTCGCTGTCGAGCTGGCCGGTGGGCTCGTCCGCGACGAGCAGGCGCGGGGACGCGGCGAGGGCGCGCGCGATCGCGACGCGCTGCTGCTGACCGCCGGACATCTCGTCCGGGCGCTGCGAGGCGTGGTCGCCGAGGCCGACGAGGTCCAGGAGCAGCCGGACGCGCCGCTCCCGGTCGGGCACCGACAGCCCCCGCAGCCGCAGCGGCACGCCGACGTTCTCCGCCGCGCTGAGCACCGGGATGAGGCCGAAGGTCTGGAAGACGAAGGCGACGGTCTCGCGCCGGAGCCCGACCAGCCCGGCCTCGTCGAGCGCCGTCACGTCGACGCCGTCGACCAGGACGGTCCCCGCGTCGGGACGGTCCAGCCCGCCCACGACGTTGAGCAGCGTGGTCTTCCCGGAGCCGGACCGCCCGACGAGCGCCACCATCTCCCCCGGCTCGACGTCGAGGCTGACGCCGTCGAGCGCGTGCACCGCGGTGGCGCCCGTGCCGAACGTCCTGCGCACGTCCCGGGTCCGGACGCCGGCGCCGGCGCGTGCGGCCGCGCCGCCCGGGGCGCTCACGCACCGCCCCGTCGCGCACCGGAGCCGGCCTGGCCGCCCGCACCGCGGGAGTCGTCGGCCCACATGCTCACGTGGTCGGCCTCGAGCGCGAGCCGGACGCGCCGCGTCAGGGCGAGCGCGTCGCGGTACTCCCGCGGCACCTGGACGCGCCCGGCGCGGTCCATCACGGCGTACTCCTGCGCGACGACGTCGTCGTCACCCGAGGCGTGCCGCAGGACCTCGCTGCTCGTCCTGCCGTCCCGGATCGCGACCGTGCGCTCGACCTGCTCGCTGACCGCGGGGTCGTGGGTGACGACGACGACCGTCACGCCCGCCTCGCGGTTCGCCGCGCGCAGCGCGCCGAACACCTGCGCCGACGTCGTCGTGTCGAGCTCACCCGTGGGCTCGTCGGCGAGCAGCACCTTCGGGCCGTTCACCAGCGCGACGGCGATCGCGACCCGCTGCTGCTCGCCGCCCGACATCTGGCGGGGCAGCCGGTCGGCGCAGTGGGCGACGCCCATGAGGTCGAGCACCTCCCGCGCGCGGGCCCGGCGCAGGCGCCGCGCCGTGCCCGCGAAGGACAGGGGAAGCAGCACGTTCTGGGTCCCCGTCAGGTAGGGCACGAGGTTCTGCGACGCCTGCTGCCACACGAAGCCGACGGTCGAGCGGCGGTACGCGGCGCGCTCGGCGCGGGGCATGGCCATGAGGTCCCAGCGCGCGACGCGCGCGCGGCCCGCCGTCGGTGCGTCGATGCCGGACAGGATGTGCAGCAGCGTCGACTTCCCGGACCCGGAGGCGCCGACGACGGCGACCATCTCGCCCCTGTCGACGAGCAGGTCCAGACCCTGCAGCGCCTGCACCTCGACCGGACCGGTCCGGTAGATGCGGACCAGGTTGTCGCACACGATCATCGCGTCCCGGCCGAACTCCTCCGCCCGGCGCACCCGCGCGCCGAGGTTCTCGAGCGTGCTCTCAGACATGCGTCCCCCGGGTGCCGCGGCCGGGCGCCCCTGCCCGCGTGCCGAACGTAGCGGGAGCGCAGGCCGAGGACCACAGTCCCGGGCGAACGACGGTGGCGCCGCTACCGGGACGCGGGCGTCACCCCCGCACGCCGTCACCCCCGGGCACCAGGCCGAGGGAGCGCAGGCCGGCGGCCAGCAGGTCCGCGACCAGGCGGGCGCCGTGGTCGGACAGGTGCGTGTCGTCCTGCTCGCCGTCGGGGAAGGCGGGCCAGGCACCGGGCTCGAGCCAGAGGAACGCCGCCTTGCTGCCCTCCTCGCCCATCCGCTGCCACAGCCGCCGCGAGGAGGCGGTGAGGTCGACCAGCGCGACGCCGTCCTCCTCCGCCAGGCGACGCACGGCCTGCGGGTAGCCGCCGTGGCTGGACCGCGCCCGGCCGTCGACGAACCGGCGCCGCTCCACCGGCGTGATCAGCACCGGCACCGCGCCGCGCGCCCGGGCGCCGACGACGTAGCGGCTCAGGGCCGCCGGGTAGGTGGACCAGGGCAGGGTGCCGCGCTCGTCCGGCTTCTCGTCGTTGTGCCCGAACGCGATGAGCAGCAGGTCGCCGGGACCCGTGACCGCGAGCGCCGCGTCCATCTGCCCCGAGGCGATGAAGCTCACCGAGCTCGCGCCCGACACCGCCAGGTTCTCCACGCGCAGGCCGGTCGCGTCCGCGAGCATCTCGCCCCACCCGGTGCGGGGGGCGCGTGCGGGACCGTAGGGCGAGGCTGTGGAGTCGGACACGACGACCGCCCGGCCGCTGAGCGGGGCGGGCCCCGGTGCCGCATCGGTCCACCCGCCCAGCACCTCGGCGACGCCGGGCACGGCCTCGGGTCGCAGCCGCGGACGGCCCGGGCCCTCGTGGGCGCCCGGGCCGGTGCTGCCGTGCTCGCCGAAGCGGGCGTCCTCCCAGGCGAAGCCGCCCATCGGCGACCACGCGTCCGCCGCGATGTGCGGCCCCATGACGCAGTCGACGAAGAGCGCCTCGCCGACCGCGTCCGCCTTGCCGCCGGGGTGCCACGGTCGACCGAGCCGGACGCTGCCGTCCGGCAGCCCCGGCCCCGTCAGACGGACGCCGCGGAAGAGGAACCCGCGCGTGTTCTCGCGGGCGGTGCTGGGGGCGGCCACCCACCCCGGTCCGACGGAGCGGATCTCGCCGCCCTCCACCACCGCGCGGGCCCGGCCGTACACGACGTCCACGTCCCCGACCACGAGGCAGTCGACGAGGTGCACGTGGCGCGTGTCCGACCAGCCCGGCGCGTCCAGCAGGACCGTGTCCTGCCGGCCGAGCAGCGCGCAGCCGCGGAGGCGGACGCGGTCGCCGCGGGTCCGCAGCGCGAGCGCCTGGGTGTCCTCCAGGCCCGGGTCGGCGGTGCGGTCGAAGGTGTTCTCGATCGTGAGGTGCTCGATCGTGACGTCGTCGGCGTCGACCGTGACGGTCGCGCAGTCCTGGACGATCGGCAGTCCGTCGCGGCCGCGGTCCCCCTGGCGCAGTCCCCAGGTGATCCGGACGTCCTGGGCGCGGCCCGTGGCGGACCGCACCGTCAGCGGGGCGGCCCGCGGCGCGATCACCACCTGCTCGACGTAGGTCCCCGGCTCGAGGACGACCTCGGTCACGTCGGGGTCCGCCAGGGCGGCGGCCAGGGCGGGCAGGAGGTCGACGTCGTCCCCGACGCGCGCGGTCTTGGCCATGGACCACCACACTAGTAACCGGTTCCGCCTATGCTCGACGGCATGAGCGCCACCGACGCCGCCCTGCCCGCCGCGCCTGCCCGGAGGGGGGCGAGCTACCGCAACCCGGTCCTCGACCTCGACCTGCCCGACCCCGACGCCGTCCGCGTGGGTGAGGACTACTGGATGGTCGCGTCGAGCTTCAGCCGGTCCCCCGGCCTGCCCGTGCTGCACAGCCGCGACCTCGTGCGCTGGGAGATCGTGACCCACGCGCTGCCCCGGCTCGTCCCCGAGCAGCACTTCGACCTGCCCCGGCACGGCGGCGGGGTCTGGGCCCCGAGCATCCGCCACCACGACGGCGTCTTCCACATCGTGTGGCCCGACCCCGACCGGGGCATCTTCGTCGTGAGCGCCGAGGACCCGCGCGGCCCCTGGAGCGAGCCCCGCCTCCTGCTCGCCGGCCTGGGGCTCATCGACCCGTGCCCCTTCTGGGACGAGGACGGCTCCACGTGGCTCGTCCACGGCTGGGCGAAGAGCCGCAGCGGCGTGAAGAACCGCCTCGGCCTGGTCCCGGTGGACGCCGGCCTGACGACCGCCACGGGGCCGGGCCGGGTCGTGATCGACGGCGACGCCATCCCCGGGTGCACCACGCTCGAGGGCCCGAAGATGTACCACCACGACGGGTGGTACTGGATCTTCGCCCCGGCCGGCGGCGTGGCGAACGGGTGGCAGTCCGTCTTCCGGTCCGAGCGCGTCACCGGGCCCTACGAGCACCGCGTGGTCATGCGGCAGGGTGAGACGCCGGTGAACGGCCCGCACCAGGGCGCCTGGGTCGACACCCCGGACGGCGCCGACTGGTTCCTGCACTTCCAGGACCGCGGGCCGTTCGGCCGCGTGGTGCACCTGCAGCCGATGACGTGGGGCGACGACGGCTGGCCGATCATCGGCACCCCGACCGGCGAGGGCTACGGCACCCCCGTGATCACCCACCCCACACCCCACGGCACGACGCAGGGCTCGCGGGTGCTGCCCGGATCGGACGACTTCACCGACGGGCTCGGCCGGCAGTGGTTCTGGCAGGCGAACCCGGGCGACGGCTGGGCCCGGACGCGCGACGGGCGCCTGGAGCTGCGCGGCCCCGGCAACGACGACGGCAACGTGCGCTCGCTCCCCCAGGTCCTCGCCCAGCAGCTCCCGGGCACGGGCGGGCGCTGGACCTGCACGCTGACCCTCGACGGCCCGGACGGGGCGCGTGCCGGCGTCACGGTGCTCGGCCGCTCCTACCTCTGGTGCGGGCTGCGCGAGGCGGCCGGCGGGCAGCGGCTCGTCGCCGCGGTCCGGGAGAACGGCGACCAGGACGAGACGCTGCTGGTCGACGAGCCCGCGCCGGCGCGCGAGGTCGAGCTGCGCGTCGACGTCGACCCGGAGGCCTTCGTCCGGCTCTCCGCGCGCACCGCCGAGGGGACCTGGCGCGTCCTCGGCTCAGGGCTGCCGGCGCAGGCCGGGCACTGGGTCGGGGCGGAGATCGGGGTCTTCGCGGCCGCACCGCTCGGTTCCCCCGCACCCGCGGTGGCGACCGTCGGCCCGGTGCGGCTCGAGGTCCCCGATGCCACCTGACGGGCCCGCCGGGTCCTCCCGCCGGCCGGCCACGATCGCCGACGTCGCCCGCGTCGCCGGGGTGTCGCGGGCGACCGTCAGCCGGGTCATGAACGGGCGTGTCATCCGGGACACCGAGGTCGCCCTCCGGGTGCGCCGGGTCGTGCGCGAGCTCGAGTACTCCCCGAGCTCCACCGCGCAGTCGCTGTCGCTCGGCGTGACGCACACCGTGGCGATCGTGCTCCCGGACCTGGGCAACCCGATGTTCCAGCAGATCCTCCGGGGCCTGAACGCGGCGGCCGCCACCGCCGGGTACCGGGTGCTGGTGTGCGACTCCGAGGAGGACCCTTCGGCCGAGGAGGCCCTCGTGCGCGAGGCCCGCCGGCGCAGCGACGCCGTCGTGGTGTGCTCCTCCCGCCTGCCGTACGACGACCTGCGGGCCCTGCTGAGCACGGTGACACCGGCGGTGGCCATCAACCGCCAGCCCGACCTCGCCGACGTGCCCGTGGTGACCATCGACTACGAGCGCGCCACCCGGGCCCTCGTCGAGCACCTGCTCGACCTCGGCCACCGGCGGCTGGCCTACCTGCAGGGGCCGTCCTCGAGCCGCCCGAACCGTGCCCGGCTGCGCGCGCTGAGCGCTCTGGAGCGCGAGCACGACGCGCTGGAGGTGACGCGCCTGTCCTGCGGGGTGACGCTCGACGCCGGCTACGCGGCGTGGCCGGCGGTCGCCGCGGCGGGCGCCACCGCCGTCGTCGCCTACAACGACGTCGTCGCCCTCGGCCTGCTCGCGCGCCTCGGCGAGGAGCAGGTGCCCGTGCCGGGGCGGCTCTCGGTGGTCGGCTTCGACGACATCGCGTTCTCCCGGTTCTCCGCGCCGCCGCTGACCACGGTGCGGGTGTCGCTGGCGGACGTCGGGGCCGCGGCGTGGCGCGAGGTCGAGGCACTCCTGCACGGCGTGGCCACGCAGGGCACCACCCACTTCGTGCCCGAGCTCACCGTCCGGCGCAGCACGGGCCCCGCCCCAGGCGGTCCGGCGTGACCGACCGGCTGAGCGTCGGCCGCACGGCGGTGGCGCGCCTGCAGGACGGCCGGGACATGGCGCCGGACGCCTCCCCGCGTCCGCTGCTGCACCCCGTCACGACGCTGCGCGGCACCCCGGTCACGCAGGCGGCACCGGCGGACCACCCGCACCACGCCGGGGTCGGCCTGCCCTTCCCCGACGTGGACGGCACCTCGTACTGGGGCGGGCGGACCTACGTCCGCGACGTGGGCTCGACCCTGCTGGCGAACCACGGCCGGCAGGACGTCGTCGCCGCGCGCCCGCTGCCCGACGGCTCGGGCGCGGACCTGACGGTCGTCTGGACGTCGGTCGACGGCACGGTCCAGCTGCGTGAGCTCCGCGAGCTGCGGGCCCGGCCGGCCGGGCCGGGCTGGGTGCTCGACTGGCGGTCGGTGCTGCGCGCCGAGACCGCGGTCAGCCTCGGGAGCCCGGCGACGAACGGCCGGCACGGCGCGTTCTACGGGGGCTGGTTCTGGCGCACGCCGTTCGCCGGCGCGCACGCCGAGACCGCGCAGGGCCCGGGCGTCGAGCGCGCGCACGGCGTCGCCACGCCGTGGCTCCTGGTGCGCGGTCCCGAGGCCACGCTGCTGTGCGTCCAGGTCGGCACGGTCCTGCCCTGGTTCGTCCGGACCGAGGGCTACGTGGGGTTCGGCCCCGCCGTCGCGCACACCGCACGACGTCGGCTGGCGGCCGGGGAGGAGCTGGTGCTGCACACGCGCACGCTCGTCACGGACGCCCCCGTCACCGACCCGGCGGCCCTCGCCGCCGGGCTCGCGGGCGCCGTCAGCCCTTGACCGAGCCGATGAGCGCCCCCTTGACGAAGTAGCGCTGGATGAACGGGTAGACGAGCAGCATCGGGAGCGTGGCGACCGCGATGACCGCCATCTTCACCGACTGCGCCGGCGGGACGACGTCGACCACGGAGGAGTCGGCGTTCATCCCGCTCGCCACGATGACGATCTGGCGCAGGAGCACCTGGATGGGCCACTTCGAGGAGTCGTTGATGAACAGGATCGCCCACATGTAGGTGTTCCAGTACGCGACGGCGTAGAAGAGGCCGATCGTGGCGATCGAGGCCATCGACAGCGGGAGCACGATGCGCCAGAAGACGCCCAGCTCCGAGCAGCCGTCGATCCGGGCGGCCTCCTCGAGGCTGTCGGGGATGGCCTGGAAGAAGCTGCGCATGATGACGAAGTTGAAGGCGTTGACCGTCACCGGGAGGATCAGCGACCACAGCGAGTCGAGCAGACCGAGCGAGTTGACCACGATGAACGTGGGGATCATGCCGCCGCTGAAGAGCATGGTGAAGACGACCATGAAGTTGATGACGCGCCGCCCGCGCAGGTAGCGCTTCGACAGCGCGTAGGCCATCAGCGAGGTGACGACCAGGCTGACGAACGTGCCGATCACCGTGACGAACACCGAGACGCCCATGGCCCGGAAGATGGTGGGCGTCGAGAGGATGTACCGGTAGGCGTCGAGGGTGACGTCGTTGGGGATCAGCACGAAGGGCCGGGTCGCGAGCTCGCCCGGGCTCGCGAACGAGCTGCCGATGACGTGGACGAAGGGCACCAGGCACACGAGCGCGAACCCCGTCAGGAGCACGACGTTGAGCACCTGGAACGCCCTCATGCCCGGTGTCGTGCGGCGGGTCACGCGGCCGGTCACGCGGCCCTGCCGGCGCGCCGCGCGGGTGGTCGTCGTTGTCATGAGGTGCTCCTGTCAGGAACGGGACGCAGGGCGAAGAAGCCCGCACTGAGGAAGAAGAAGAAGGCGACGGGGAAGAGGATCAGCTGGCTGCCGAGGAGGCAGACGAGCCCGGCGGCGGCGAACCACCAGCCGGCCCGGCGCAGCCACGGCCGACGTCGTGCCACGAGGAGCCCGACGGCGCCGAGCACCAGCACCGCCACGAGCGTGAAGCCGAACCAGGCGCCGAGCGTCTGCATCGACTCGTACGACGCCGCACCGGCCTGGTCGCCGCCGAGCGCCGGCTGGACCACGCGCTCGAAGGTCTCCTCGTCGACCCGGTTCATCGTGAGGGAGAAGCCCCCCAGGAAGACGGTCGCGAGGAGCACGCCCAGGCCGGCCGTCCACAGCTCGGCCCCGCGCGGGACCGTCGGGGGCGGGACGGCCGGGCGCGAGACCCAGGCCGTGACCGCGGGGTCAGCGAGGCGCGTCATGGTCTCCCCGCACGTCGAGGACGACGTCGGTGCACCCCTCGGCGAGCACGACGGGGCCGACGGCGCCACGCACCCGGACCTGCGCGAGCTCGGAGTCGGTGACGTTCCCCAGCCGGACGCCGAGCGAGGTGACCGGGTCGAGGCCGACGGCCATGTCCGGGGAGCCCGGCACCGGCTCGTCGGCGAACGAGACGCTCACGTCGTGCAGCGTGATCTCGCTCAGCGGCTGCTCCGGGAGCCCGTAGAGGTAGGCGGCGCACGCGTCGACGTCGCGCGCGGTCACGTGCGAGACGTGGATCCGGCGGATGAGCGGCGTCGAGCCGTCCACCGGACGCGGGGACCGGTCGCCGACGTGCGGCTCCTTGCCGTCCGGCCCGCAGAAGTAGAAGGGGTTGATGACGACGGGGCAGAGCACGCCGTCCATCACGATGTTGGTGATCCGGACGTCCTCGACCACGCCGCCGCGGCCGCGCCGCGTCTTGATCCGGACGCCGCGGTCGGTGCCCTGGAACACGCAGTTGCTGATCACGACGTTGCGGACCCCGCCCGACATCTCGCTGCCGATGACGACCGCACCGTGACCGCGCACCATCGTGCAGCCGGTGACGACCACGTTCTCGCACGGCACGGGCTCCGGTGCGTGCTCGGTGCCCGCCTTGATCGCGATGCAGTCGTCGCCGACGTCGATGTGGCAGTCGCTGATGCGGACGTTGCGGCACGACTCCGGGTCGATGCCGTCGGTGTTCGGCGAGTCGTCCGGGTTGAAGATCCGCAGGCCGGCGATCGTGACGTCGCTGCACAGCGCGGGGTGGACCGTCCAGCTCGGCGAGTTCTGCAGGGTGAGGTCGCGCACCGTGACGCGCGTGCACTCGTGCAGGCCGATGAGCGTCGGCCGGGCGGCGGCCAGCTGGTCGCGGTGGTTGCGGAAGAGGTCCCACCAGGCGGGGCCGCCGCCGTCGATCGTGCCCAGTCCCGTGATGGCGACGCCGGTCTCGCCGTGCGCGTACAGGCACGGCTGGTGGACGTCGACCGGCGCGCCCTCCCAGCGGACCTGCACCACCGGGTACAGGGCGGGGTCCGGGACGAACTGCAGGGTGGCGCCCGCCTCGAGGTGGAGCTCCACGTGCGAACGCAGCCGCAGCGCCCCCGTGCGGTGCACACCGCTGGGGACCACGACCCTGCCGCCGCCGGCGTCCGCCGCGCGGTCGATGGCGTCCTGGAGCCACCCGGTTGCCAGACCGGTCTCCGCGCCCTGCCACATCTCGTCAGTACCCTGCACGTCCCGTGCCTCTCGTCGTGCGTGTGGAGCCGGTGCCGGCCCACGGTGCTGGGCACCGTGGGCCGGCGTCCGGGTGCTAGCCGTTCACCTCGGCGTAGGAGGCCGTGAACTCCTCGATGACGGCGTCCAGGCCCTGACCGCGGGCGGACTCGATGGCGTCCTCGTACCCGTCCATGTCGATGTCGCCCATGACGTAGCGGTTGAAGGCGTCAGCGATCGACTGGTTGATCGCTGACCACTGCGCGTCGTAGGTCTCCGACGTGAGCGGCTGGGCCGGGTTGGTGACGGCGAACTCGGCGTTCAGCGGGATCAGCTCGTTCGACAGGTTCTGGTACGGGTCGCTGACCTTGTACGTGGCGACGAGGTCCGAGGGCCGCGAGCCGGCGTACGGCTGCACCTCCTGCTGCCAGACCCCCTGGTCGAGGATCGTGAGCACGCCGTCGGCGTCGAGCTCGTAGTGCGTCCCCTCGATGCCGTTCGTCATGAGGTCGAACGCCTCCTCGTCCAGGAGGCTGTCGATGAAGCCCAGGACGTGGCGCAGCTCGTCCTCGGTCTTGATGTTCTCCTTGGAGATCGCGAGCCAGCCGCCCATGCCGCCGTTCGTGTCGGAGACGACGCGGCGCGGGACGTCGCCCCACGTCATGTCGTTGACCAGGGCCCAGGCCATCGGGGTCTCGGGGTTCGCGGACCGGGCGAGGTTCATGTAGTTCCGCGCCTCCATGAGGCCGGTGATGACGATGCCGCCCTTGCCCTGCGCGATGGCGTCCTGCTGGTTCTGCTTCTGGGTCGTCACGAACTCCTGGTTCATGTGCCCGTTCTCGTAGACCTCGCGGTACCACTCCATCGCGGTCTTGAACTCGTCCGTGGTGAAGGCCGGCACGACCGTGTCGTCGTCATCGACCACGAACTTGTCGCCGGCACCGAAGTAGCCCGCCAGGACGCGGAACGAGAGCTGGAAGCTCTCGGCACGCTCGATGAAGCCGACCGTGTCCGCCGCGCCGTTGCCGTCGGGGTCGTCCTCGGTGAACGCCCGCGCGACCTCGCCGAGCTCCTCCACCGTGTGGGGCGTCTCGAGGCCGAGGTTGTCGAGCCAGTCCTGCCGCACGAGGACGCCGTAGCGCGCCAGCGGCTTCTGGAACGGGACGCCGTAGAGGCCGCCGTCGATGCGCGCCGCCTCGAGCGTCTTCGGGTCGATCTCGGAGAGGTTCGGGAACTCCTCGAGGTACTCCTCGACGTCCCAGAACATGCCCGAGGACAGCGCGTTGCGCACCGTCGAGCTGTCGACCTGCGTGAGCGTCGTGAGGTCGGACAGGGTGTTGGACGCCAGTGCGGCGTTGAGCTTCTCGTCCTTGGACGCGTCCGGCACCCACTGGATCTCGAACTCGACCCCGGTGTGCTCCTCCAGCGCGACCTGGATCGGACCCTCGGCGTCCGGCGTCGTCGGCGTGTGGAGGATCGACATCCAGGTGATCGGCCGGTCGAACGAGGCCTCGGACGAGCCCTCGTCCGTCGTGCCACCGCCGTCGCCGTCGCCGCCGCCACCGCACGCGCCGAGCACGAGGGCGAGCGCCGCGACCGAGGCAGCGCCAGCGGCACCTCGGCGTGCTGTCTTCATCATGAGCTTCCTTCCAGGGAGAGTGGCCGTACCAGGTGACCCGGGGCGGGTCGGGACGTGGGTGCGTGGCGGGGCGGACCCGCGAGGTCCGGTGCGCCGGACGGGTCGAGCTGGCGCAGGACGCCGCGCATGACGAGGGCGTGGACGGCCACGGGGATCCCGACGCCGAACATCAGCAGCAGCGGCAGCGCGAACGAGAACATCAGGACGTGGCTGACCGCCACGGTCACGGCGGCGAGCACCGTCCAGTGCAGGGAGCCGAAGCCGATGACCAGGGCGGTGGTGATCTGGCCCCGGATGGTCGGGACGTCCAGGGCCGCCATGACGAAGAAGACGTAGGAGCAGGCCACGGCCAGCACGACCAGGGCGACGATGTTCAGGACGCGGACGTACCAGTTCGAGACCGCGAGCAGGTTCACGGTGATGACCGCCCCGGCACCGAGGAGCACCCAGCTGACCAGGACCGGACGCCACCGCTGCTCGAGCGCGTACCTCAGGAAGGTGCGGGCGACCGGGGGCGTCTCGCCGAGCCGGAACCAGCGGTCCACGTACTTCGCCATCGCGTAGGAGGCGGGGCCGATGCCGAGCACGACGACGCCGACGACCGTCGCCACCGTCCACAGCACGTTGAGCCACGCGATGCGGTAGGCACTCACGAGCACGGCGTTGATGCGGGCGAAGCCCTCGAACGAGAACATGCGCGTCACTCCTTCCTGTCCCGAGCCGACCGGCTAGTAGACGCCTTCCTCGCCGAACTTCTTGGCCAGGCGGTTCGCGCAGACGACGAGGATGAGCCCCACCAGGCCCTTGAACATGCCGACGGCGGTGGCGTAGCTGAGCTGCCCGTTCTTGATGCCCGTCGTGTAGACGTAGGTGTCGAAGATCTCTCCGACGTCACGGTTGAGTGAGTTGAGCAGCAGGAACATGTGCTCGAAGCCGAGCTCGAGGATGTCGCCGATCGCGAGGATGAACATGATCACGATCACCGGGCGGATGGCCGGGAGCGTGATGTGCCAGGTCTGGCGCAGGCGCCCGGCGCCGTCGAGGTTCGCCGCCTCGTAGAGCTCGAGGTCGACGGCCGTCATCGCGGCCAGGTAGACGATCGTCCCCCAGCCCGCGGTCTTCCAGATGTGCTGGAAGACGTACATCGGGCGCAGCCACTCCTCGTCGGTGAGGAAGGCGATGGGTTCCCACCCGGCGTTCCGGATGAGGTTGTTGATCGCGCCGCCGTCCGTCGTCAGCAGCACGTAGAAGATCGAGACGACGATCACCCAGGACATGAAGTGCGGCAGGTACACGATCGACTGCACCGAGCGCTTGAAGACCCGGCCACGGAGCTCGTTGAGCATCAGCGCCAGGATGATCGGCATCGGGAACGAGAAGGCCAGGAGCAGCGCGGACAGGCTCAGCGTGTTCCGGAGCAGGACGAAGAACGAGTCCTCCGTGAACAGCCGCACGAAGTGGTCGAAGCCGACCCACGGGCTCCCGGTCACGCCGAGGAACGGCATGTAGTCCTGGAACGCGATGACGAGCCCGCCCATGGGCAGGTACTTGAAGACCAGGAAGTAGGCGATCCCGGGCAGCGCCATCAGGTACAGCGCCCGGTAGCGCCACAGCGACTGGGCGCCGGACGCCTTGCGTCGCGGCACGAGCCCGCCGGAGGGCGGCACGGGTGCCGGGGCCGTCGCCGCGGTCAGGGGCGAGGCGCTCATCGGCCTACCATCAGGGCGGTGGTGACAGCCACGGCGGACCGCCTCTCGTCGTCGAGGGCAATGGAGGGAACCGGTTCCGGGAAACCGTTTGCCGACTCTGGCACACGAGACACCCGCTTGGCTAGTTGCTGATCACCGGGCGCCGCGAGCCGCCGTCGCCGCCCGCGTCGCCAGCCGCCGACGCCTCGCCCCGGAGGAGGAGCCCGTGCCCGAGTCCGCCGTCGTCCAGGGCCACGACGCCGCCATCCGCCGGGTCCGCGTGCCGGGCGAGGGCGAGCCGGTCATCGGAGGCCCCGGTCGCCCGGCGACCGACCCGCCGGACGGGCTGGACGTGCGGGTCGTCGCGTCCCGGCTGCCGGGCGCGCGTCCGGCGATGCTCGTCCTTCCCGGCGGCGGCTACCGCCACCACGCCGCCCACGAGGCCGAGCCCGTCGGGCACTGGCTGGCCGGCCTCGGGGTCCACGCCGTCGTCCTGCGCTACCCGGTCGCACCCGCGCGCCACCCCGCGCCGCTCGAGGCGGCCGTCCGTGCGCTCGCGTGGATCCGCGAGGCCTCGGGCCCGCTGCAGGTGGACCCCGGCCGGGTCGGGGTCCTGGGGTTCAGCGCCGGCGGCCACCTCGCCGCGACCCTGTGCGGGCAGCCGGACCCGCCGGACCTGGCGGTCCTGGCATACCCGGTGATCTCCTTCCTCGACGAGCCGCACGAGGGCTCGGTCGCCGCGCTGCTGGGACCGGACGCCGACGCCGAGGCCCGCGCCGCGCACAGCGCCGATCGTCACGTCTCCGCGCGCACACCCCCCGCCTTCGTCTGGCACACCGCCGACGACGCGTCGGTGCCCGTCGGCCACCCGCTGCGGTACTGCGGGGCGCTGGCCGCCCACGCGGTGCCGTTCGAGCTCCACGTCTTCCCCGAGGGGCGTCACGGTCTCGGGCTCGCGACCGAGGCGCCGCACGTCGCGCGCTGGACCTCGCTGTGCGAGACGTGGCTGCGGTCCCGGGGCTGGCCCACCGGGGGCTGACGGCGGCCCGACGAGGTGACAGCGCGCCCGATCAGTTCCGACCCGGCGAGCGGTCTCTCTGACGGGAGTGCCGCAACCGCGGCCCCGGACACCGCGGAGGACACCATGACGACCCCGACCCACGCGCGCCCCGGCGGCACGCAGCGCCCCGGCCGGCCGCCGATCGTCGACCAGGCCGCCTGGGACGCCGCGCGGGACGAGCTCCTCCTGCGGGAGAAGGCCCACACCCACGAGGGCGACGCGATCGCGGCCGCCCGACGCCGGCTCCCCATGGTCGAGCTCGACGCCACGACCCCGGTCGTGGGGGCCCAGGGCGCCGTCCCCTTCCTCGACCTGTTCGAGGGGCGCGACGAGCTCGTCGTGTACAAGCACATGTGGCACGACGGGGCCCCGCACCAGGGCCAGTGCGAGGGCTGCACCGTCTCGGCGTGGCACCTCAAGGACGCCGTCTACCTCAACGCCCGCGGCGTCTCCTTCGCGATCGTCACCGAGGGCCCGTGGGACGAGGTCGCCCCCTTCCTCGCGTTCATGGGCTACACCCAGCCCTGGTACTCCGTCCGCGGCCTCGACGAACCGCTCGGCGGCGAGATGGGGCACCTGTCGAGCTTCCTGCGCGACGGCGACCGGGCGTTCCTCACGTACTCCACGACCGGCCGGGGCACCGAGCCGGCCAGCGGGTCCTTCGCCCTGCTCGACATGACGCCCTACGGCCGCCGCGAGGCGTGGGAGGACCAGCCCGAGGGCCGACCCGAGGGGCACGATCCGTGCTGGTACTGGCGCACCGACGCCGAGGGCACCGCGACGTGGGGCGAGACCGGCCGCCCGACGCCGCAGTGGACCCGGCCCGGGGCGGGGCCGGTCGAGTCGCTCGGGCGCCACGACCACCACCACTGACCCGCCGCCCGACGTACGCGCCGGCGCGAGCCGATCGACGGCTACGCGTGCGCGGCCCGCTCGTGGGCGTCGTGGCCGATCGGCTCCAGCTGGAACGTGCAGTGGTCGGTGTCGAAGTGCTCCCCGAGGCACTCGCCGAGGGCGTCGAGCACCGCGCCCGCACGCCCGAGGGCGAGGCACTCGTCGTCGACGACGACGTGGGCGGACAGCGCCGGCACGCCGCTCGTGATGGTCCACGCGTGCAGGTCGTGGACGTCGACGACTCCCGGGACGCGCTTCATGTGGGTGCGCACGCGGTCCAGGTCGATGCCCCGTGGCGTGGCCTCGAGCAGGACGTCCAGCACGTCGCGCAGCAGCGCCCAGGCGCGCGGGAGGATGACCAGCCCGATCGCGGCCGACGCCACGACGTCCGCGCGCACCCAGCCCGTCGTCGCGATGACGACGCCCGCGACGACGACGGCGACGGAACCGAGCAGGTCCCCGAGCACCTCGAGGTAGGCGCCGCGCACGTTGAGGCTCTCGTGGCGGCCACCGCGCAGCAGCAGCAGGCCCACCACGTTGGCCGCCGCGCCCACCAGGGCGACGGCGATCATGGGCCCGGTGGCGACGTCCGGTGGCGCGCCCCAGCGGCGCACGGCCTCGACGACGACCCACACGCCGAGCCCGCCGAGCAGCAGCGCGTTCGCCAGCGCGGCCAGCACCTCGGCGCGCTGGAGGCCGAAGGTGCGCGTGCTCGTCGCCGGCCGCCCGGCCAGGCGCGCGCCGAGCAGCGCGATCGCCAGCCCGGCGGCGTCCGTGAGCATGTGGCCCGCGTCGGCCAGCAGCGCGAGCGAGCCGGACACGACGCCGCCGACGACCTGCGCCGCCGCGACGGTCAGGGTGATCGCCAGGACAGTGGCGAGCCGCCCGCGGTGGCGTCCGGTCGCCGTCGACGCGCCGTGGCCGTGCGCGTGGCCGCCCATCAGTCGTCGTCCTCGTCGCCGTCCTCGACCAGCTCGCCCTCCCACGCCTCGCGTCCCTCGTGGATCGCGAAGGCCGCGATGACGAAGCCGGCGACGGGATCGAGCCACGCCGCCCCGGTGAGCTCGAAGAACACGAGCCCTGCGAGCGTCGAGGCGCTGAGCAGGACGCAGATGCGGGTCTCGGCGGCGTCGGCCAGCACCAGCGGGTCCGCCAGCGCCAGGCCGACCCGCCGCTTGGCCGCGGCGAGCACGGGCATCACGATCACCGAGGCGACCAGCACCCCGACGGCGAGCGGTGAGCGCTCGGGCCCCTCGCCGTCCACGAGGCTGCGCACCCCTTCGACGACGACGTACGCGGCGAGCACGAAGAACGTCACCGCGACGGCGCGCAGGGTGAGGCGTTCGCGACGCTCGTCCGTGCCGCCGTCGCGCAGCCGGGCGCTCAGGCGCAGCGCGACCAGGACGGCGGCGGCGGACTCGATCCCCGAGTCCACGCCGAACCCGATCACCGACACCAGCCCTGCGGCGACGCCGGCGCCGATCGCGACGACGCCCTCGACCACGTTGTACGCGACGGTGAGCTGCGCGAGCCGCAGCGCCCGGCGCGTGAGGGCCTCCGTCCCCGCGGCGGGCCTGACGCCGGCCCGCGTCACCGACGGCTCCCGTACGTCGAGCACAGCACGACGGCGTCGCCGGTGAGCGCGAGCAGCTGCTCCGCGGCGGCGAGGAGCGCCTGCGTCGCGTCCGGGTGGGCCAGCGAGTACACGGACGCCCGGCCCTGGGGCCGCGCGGTGACGAGGCCGCAGTCGCGCAGGCACGCCAGGTGCTGGGAGACGGTCGACTGGGCGAGCCCGAGGTGGGCGGTCAGGTCGACGACGCGGTGCTCGCCCAGCGCGAGGTGGCGCAGGATGGCGAGGCGCGACGGGTCTGCGAGCCCGCGGAACAGGCACGAGGCGGCGTCGAGCCCGGCGTCGTCGGCCCTGCCGAGGCCATCCGTGCCTGCATCGCTGTGCGCCTGTGTCATCGTCATGTGCCGATGCTACCCGCCTCCGGTGGCGCGCCGGGCCGACGCCCCTAGCGTGGTTCGCGACGCACACCAGACGTGCCGGACGCCGGCCGTCGCGGCGCCTCGAAGGAGAAGCGAATGTCCGCGGTCGAGCACGAGACGCACCTGCCGGAGCGCGCCGTCGTCGAGGGGGACCCGTACCGCCTCGACCCGGCCGCCGTCCGCGAGCCCCCGACGACGTGGCGCGGCTCGCTGCGCTTCTTCGGCCCGGGGCTGATCATCTCCGCGTCCGTCGTCGGCGCGGGTGAGCTCATCACCGCCACGGCACTGGGCGCGCAGGCGGGCTTCGTCCTGCTGTGGCTCGTCGTGTTCTCCACGCTCGTGAAGGTCGCCGTGCAGGTCGAGATGGCGCGCTTCTCGATCGTCACGGGCGAGGGCGGGATGGAGGGCTACGCGACGGTCCCGCCGCGGTTCGGGCGCCTCAGCTGGGTCTTCCTCATGTGGGCGCTCATGGCGATCTCGAAGCTCGTCCAGACGGGCGGGCTGATCGGCGGCATGGCGGCCGCGCTCAGCATCCTGCTCCCGGTGGGATCGGGGCCGCTCGAGACGACGTCCCTGACGTTCTGGGCTGTCCTCGTGACGGTGATCGCCATCGCGACCCTCTACTCGAACCGCTACGGGCTGATCGAGAAGGTCGCCGTCTTCCTCACCATGACGTTCGTCGTGGTGACCGTCGTCATCGCGCTCGGGCTGCCGCTCACCGAGTACGCCTACTCGGGCGGCGACCTCGCGTCCGGCCTGTCGCTCAGCCTGCCGGTCGGCGCGATCGGCGTCGCGATCGCGATGTTCGGCCTGACGGGCGTGGGCTCGGAGGAGATCACGGCCTACACGTACTGGTGCCTCGAGAAGGGCTACGCGCGCTGGTCCGGCCCCAACGACGGGACGCCCGCGTACCGCCGTCGGGCGCTCGGGTGGATCGCCGTGATGCAGAAGGACGCGCTCGTCGCCTGGGTGATCTACACCCTCTCCACCATGTCGTTCTACGTCATGGGCGCGGCCGTGCTCCACCCGCAGGGCCTCGTGCCCGAGGGCAACGACATGATCCTCGTGCTGTCCCAGACGTACTCCAGCGTCCTGGGCGACTGGGGACGCATCCTCTTCCTCGTCGGCGCCCTGGCCGCGCTCGGCTCGACCATCTGGGCGGCCATCCCGTCGTGGTCGCGGTCCTGGGCCAACGCGCTCAGCATCCTGGGCGTCTTCGACTGGACGGACGCGCGCCGCCGCAACCGGTGGATGCAGTTCTTCATCGTCACGCTGCCGCTGATGTGGCTGCTGACGTTCCTGTGGATCGCCTCGCCGTTCATCATGATCCTGATCGGCGGCGTCGCGGGCGGCATCTTCCTCGCGGCCGTCGCGGTGGCTGCCTGGTACCTGCGCCGCACGCGCGTCGACCCGGAGCTGCGCGGCGGCCGGTTCTCCGCGATCGCGCTCGGGGTGAGCGGCATCGCGATCCTGCTCCTCGGCCTCTACAGCGCGCTGAGCGCGGCCGGCCTGCTGGAGATCGGCTGACGGGTGTCGCCGTCCCGGCCGGGGCTCGGTCCGGGCACGACCCGGCGAGTCCCGCGGTCACGGTCGGCAGCGTGACCCACGGCTGCGGCTGACGCACCCGGGTGTGCGGCGCCGCGGCGCGTGTCGTGGGCGGCGAGCGGCTGCCGCACGCTTAACCTGGAGACGCAGCAAGGGCCCCTCGGAATAGGCGTCCGAGGGGCCCTGCTGCGTGATCACCCACCGCGGCCCCGGTCTCCCGAGAGCTGCGACGCGCTCCGACGGTGCGCCGTGCGATCACACCGACTGGTCCGGTCTGGCCCACCGCGGCGTCGTCCGCGTGCCCCTCGGGTCTCCCCGCCGAGCTCCCGTCGGGTGTCCCCGTCGGGCTGGTCCTCCGTGCTCCTGCCGGCGGCTCGTGCGGCCCGCCTCACCCCGGCCCGCCCTGGTCCCGAGGGCGGTCACCGCCGGGTCTCCCCGGTGGTCACCACCCAGGTTCTCCCTGGCTGGCCGTCCGGGTCTCCCCGGTCGGTGCGGCGTTCCGTCCTTGCCGATGACGTAGTTCTAGACCCCCGCGAGGACCCGCCACAAGGGCTCTGGGGGACGAGTTCCTGACGTTCTTCTGCCCACAGGCTTGTCCACATGTCCACACGGTCGCGACCGCCTCGGCGCACAGACCTGTGCACAAAAGATGTGGACGAAGGGGGTCAACCCCGGACGTCGTAGTTCAGGTGGTGGGCCACGTCGTGCAGGAAGTAGTGCCCCAGCGAGAGGGCCGTGAAGGCCGAGCCGTTGCTGCGGTAGCCGGGCCGGCCCCAGTCGGCGTCGGACAGGCCGGTGAACGCCTCCGCGGCGCCGCGTGCGGCCGCGACCAGCTCCAGGGACACGGCAGCCGGGTCCTGCTCCCCGTACCGCTCGGCCACCGCCGTGGCGTCCTGGTCCCAGTTCTCGAAGCTCGGGCCGTCCTGCTCGCGGATGAGCCGCGCCCGCGCGGCGAAGACGTCGCAGACGTCGCGCACGTGACAGGCGTACTCCAGGGGCGACCAGACCTTCGGGACGGGCCGGCGGGCGACGTCGTCGCGTCGGAGCACGTCCTCCCAGCGCGTGGCGTACCCCATCAGGATCCCGGGGATCTCGTCGCCGGCGACGGCCTCGGGGTGGAAGCCGCAGTCGAGGCACGGTCGCTCGGTGACCCAGGTCCAGTCCTTGGTGTCCGGTTCGATCGTCTCGTCCGTCATGCCCGGAGAGTACCGCCGTGCTGCGGCACGAGGCGGCAGCGCTCCGCGACGCGCGGTGGGAGAATCGAGGTGTGCCGAAGATCATCGGTGGCTCCCTCACGGAGCACCGCGAGCAGACCCGCAACAAGCTGTTCGCTGCGCTCACCACGCTCATGAGCGACAGGGGGTTCGACGCGATCACGCTCGCGGACATCGCGGCGGCGGCGGGCATCGGTCGGACGGCGGTGTACAACCACTTCCCCGACAAGGAGTCGCTGCTCATCGCGTTCATCACGCACGAGACGGAGCAGTACGTCGCGACGCTCGAGCGGGCGCTCTCGGGCGTGACCGACCCGACCGAGCAGCTGCGCACGTACGTCCGCCAGCAGACCCAGCTCAAGCGCGTGTTCCACCTCGCCCCGGGACCCGATCTGCGCAGCGTGCTCTCGCGGGGCACCCGGGCCCAGCTGCGCGAGCACGCCGAGCTGGTCGAGGCGATCCTGCGGCGCATCCTCGAGGCGGGCATCGCGTCCGGCGCCTTCCCGCCGCAGCCGGTCGAGACGACCGTGCCGCTCATCAACGCCTGCCTCTCGAGCCGCGGCGTGCCCGACGAGGGCCCGGGCCGCGAGGCCGCGATCGCCGCGACGGAGACATTCGTGCTCCGGGCGGTCGGCGCCGCCTGACGCCCGCCGGCAGCGAGGCTTGAGCGCCCCGGCCGGGCGTGGTTCAGTGGCGTTCTGACAGCTCGTCAGGTCCCCGTCCCCCGGAGTGCCCATGGCCGCCGTCGCCGTCCACCCGCTCACGGACGGGCCGCTGTCCCTGCACCTGCGTGCCGCCACGCGCGCGGCCCACGACCGGGCGGAGCGCTCGGGCTTCGTCGAGGCCCTCATGGGCGGACGCCTGACGGTGGCCGCCTACGCCGAGCTGGCCGCCCAGCACCACGTGATCTACGGCGCGCTCGAGGCAGCCGAGCCCTTCGTCGGCGCCGACCCCGCCGGCGCGACCATGATCGTGCCCGGCCTGCAGCGCGTGCCCTCGATCGAGCGTGACCTGGCGGCGCTCGTCGGGCCACGCTGGCGTGAGGAGATCCCGGTGCTGCCGTCGACCGAGCGGTACGCCGCCCGGCTGCGCGACGTCGCGGGGACGTGGGTCGGCGGCTACGTCGCGCACGCGTACACGCGCTACCTCGGCGACCTCTCCGGCGGGCTGGCGATCAAGGCGATCCTCCAGCGCTCGTACGGCGTGCCCGACGAGGCCGTCAGCTTCTACACGTTCCCGACGATCCCCAAGCCGAAGCTCTTCAAGGACGAGTACCGCGCCCGCCTGGACGCCCTGCCGTTCGACGCCGCCGAGCGGGAGCGGGTCGCGGCCGAGGCCGCCGTCGCGTTCGAGCTCAACACGGCGCTCTTCGCCGAGCTCGGGGAGCGCCACCCGCCGCGCGCGTGATCCCACCGGGCCGCGGTCCCGGTTCGCGTGCGAGCCGCGGCCGCGTCGGCGTGCGAGGTCGGCGTGCGGGCCACGGCGACGTCGGCCAACCTGGGCGGATGTCGAACCTGAGCACCGCGATCGAGACCACCGCCGCTGCCGCTGAGGACCTCACCGAGGAGCTGGCGGACGCGCTGGGACGGCGGGGCTGGACGGTCGCCACGGCGGAGTCGCTGACCGCGGGGACCATCGGGACCGTCCTCGCGGCCGCCCCGCAGGCCACGACGTGGTTCCGCGGGACCATCGCGTGCTACTCGCCCGAGGTGAAGTACGGCCTGCTCGGGGTGCCGCGCGGACCCGTCGTCACGCAGGAGTGCGCGGCGGTGCTCGCGCGCGAGACCGCCCGCCTCCTGGGCGCGGACCTCGTGGTCTCGTGCACCGGGGTCGGCGGACCCGAGCCGGAGGAGGGCGAGCCGGCGGGCGCCGTGTGGTTCGGCGTCGCGTCGCCCGGCGGCTCGCACACCGAGAAGGAGGTCTTCGCCGGCGGACCGGCCGAGGTCCTCACCGCGACGACCGAGCACGCCCTGGCCCTCCTCCACCGCGCCGCCACGACAGGCCTCTGACCCGCCCGCCACCCACGGTCCACGGTCGGACCGGCACCGGCCGACGGGGAGCCCGAGCGGGCGCCGCGGACGGCATCGCGGAGGGCGGGCGGTGGTCAGCCGTGGAGCGGGAGGGTGAGGGTCGCCGGGCCGCCCGGGACGACGCGGACCGGCACGCCCCAGTCCTGCTGGTTGAGGTGGCACGCGGGGAACTCGATCGCCGGGTCCGCGTCGCACGACGCCGCCTGCGCCGTCACGTGCAGCACGCCTTCGGTGACCTCGGGGTTGACCCGGAGCACGCGCTCGAGCGGGACGTCGTCGCCCGCACCGTCGAGCAGCAGCCCGGGCGGCGTCGAGGACACGGTGAGGCGCGTCGAGGGTCCGTAGCGGTCGTCGTACTTCTGCCCGGTGGCCGGCGTGAAGACGACGTCGAGCCGCACCTCGCCCGCGCCGATCTCGCTGACGGGCCGCTGCGTGCGGTGCGCGCCGTGGTCGAGCAGCTCGCCCGCGAGCCGGGCCGGCAGGCGCAGGCGCGTCAGCCGATGGGCGGCGGACTCCACGACGAGCAGCTCGACGCCGCCGTCGTCGTGCACGTCGACGAGCAGGCCGCTGGGCTCGGCGAGGTCGCGCGCGAGCGTGGTGACCTCGCCGTCGCCGTCGGGCCCGACCGCGTAGCGCCGGACCGCGCCGTTGTAGGTGTCGGCGATCGCGACCGACCCGTCGGGCAGGACGGCGACGCCCAGCGGGTGCTGCAGCAGCGCCTGCGAGGCGGGCCCGTCGCGGTGGCCGAAGTCGAACAGCCCGGCGCCGACGGCGGTCCCGACGCGGGTCCCGGCGTCGTCGTGCTCCAGGAAGCGCAGCGCCGAGACCTCGGAGTCCGCGAGCCAGAGCCGCCCGTCGGCGCCGAGCGCGAGGCCCGACGTCTGCGCGAACCACGCCTCGCCCGCCGGGCCGTCGAGGAGGCCCTCGTTCATCGTCCCGGCGAGGTGCTCGATCGTGCCGGCGACCGGGTCGAACGCCCACAGCGTGTGGTTGCCGGCCATGGCGACGACGAAGGCGCCCAGCGGCGGGTACCAGGCGACGTCCCACGGCGAGGAGAGCTTGTGGCGCCGCGCCGGCTCGTCGTCGGCCGGCAGGACGTTGTCGGCCGCGCCCACCATGAACTGCTCGCCCGTCCCGGCGAGCGTGCGGACCGCGCCGTCCGCCAGGCGCACGCCGCGCAGCGCGTGGTTGACCGTGTCCGCGACGACGACGTCGTAGCCGAGCGCCTCGCGCAGGTCCTCGGGCACGAGCGCGAGGCCGTTGGGCTCGCTGAAGCGCGCGTCGTCGGGACCGCCGTCGACCAGGCCCCGCTCACCCGAGCCGATCCGGCGGACGAGCGTCTCGCCGTCGGGCTCCAGCAGGGCGAGCGAGTGGTGACCGGCGTCGGCGACGAGCAGGGTGCCGTCGGGCAGCCGCACGGCCTCGGCGGGGAAGCGGAGGGTCGTGGCGGACGCGGCGGGGGGCACGTACGGGCCGTCGCCCCGGTGCAGCGTGCCCTTGGCCTCGTGCTCTGCGACGAGCTCGCGGACCAGGACGGCGAGGTTGTGCTTGTGCCCCTCGCCGGCCATGTGGGCGACGATGTAGCCCTCCGGGTCGACGACGACGAGCGTCGGCCAGGCGCGCGCGCTGTACGCGGACCAGGTCGTCAGCTCGGGGTCGTCCAGGACGGGGTGCCGCACCTCGTAGCGGTCCACGGCGGCCGCGAGCGCGACCGGGTCGGCCTCGTGGACGAACTTCGGCGAGTGCACGCCGACGATCACCAGGACGTCGCGGTGCTCCTCCTCGAGCTCGCGCAGCTCGTCCAGCACATGCAGGCAGTTGACGCAGCAGAACGTCCAGAAGTCGAGCAGCACGATCTTGCCGCGGAGGTCCGCGAGCGCGACGTCCCGACCGCCGGTGTTGAGCCAGCCCCGACCGACGAGCTCGGACGCGCGGACGCGGGGCAGGCGGCGGGCGCTCGTCTCGGTCACACCGGTAGTGAACCCGAAACGCCCGGCCTCCGTTCCCGTCGTCCGGTCAGTGAGGCGGGCTGCCGGCCCCGGCGGGCCCGTCGCCGTGCTCGGCACCCGACGCCCGTTCGGGCCTTCCCTCGGGTGGCAAGGAACGCGACACTGTGGTGCCGTCGGACCGCCGCGGCGGATTCTAGGGAGAGTCTCGTGTTCCGTCGGGTCGCCGCAGTCCTCGCCGTCCTCCTCCCGGCGCTGGTCCTCATCGCACCGTCGCCGTCCCAGGCCGCGGGCGACGTCATCACGGGCGTGGTGTACGACACCCACCGGGTCCCCCTCAACGGCATCCGCGTCGAGCTGGTCACCGTCGATGAGGAGGGCACCGTGACGGGCGTGCTGGCGAGCGCCACCACCGCCGGGGACTCGAGCACGCCCGGTGGGCCCGGCTTCTTCACCCTCCAGCACTCCCGCACCGTCCCGTGGCGCGCGACCGTGCGCGCGGTGGACCCGTCCGGCGAGCTGATCACCACCTACGACAGCAACTCCCGCACCCATCCGTTCTGGGGCGAGTGGGTCGATGCGGCCCCCGAGCCGACCACCTACCGCATCCCGGAGGCCGTCATCCTCACGATGGGTGCGCCCGGCCGCTACCTGCCGCTCGACCCCCGACGGGTGTACGACAGCCGCACCGACGACGACCGGCGGCCGTTGCGACGGGGTGAGTTCCTGACCGTGGAGCTGCCCTACACGCCCGGCGACGTCGTCGCGGCCGCCGTCAACATCACGACCACGCAGACGAGCTGCGCCACGACCTACATCGCCCAGGCGTCGCACGTGGTCGGTTACCCCTGGGGTGCCGACTCGAGCATCGTCAACGCGCGCGCCGGCGCCGACGTCGCGAACCACACCGTCCTCGCCACGTCTCGGAACGAGGAGATCAACAGGATGGTCCTCTACAACCACCTGTGCGAGACGCACATGGTGGTCGACCTGGTGGGCGTCTACGCACAGGACGCCCCGGGCTTCGCCGGGTACCAGCCGGCGACACCGGAGCGGGTGCTGGACACACGGGTCGACGTCGGAGCGCTCGGGCCGCGCGAGGCGCTCGAGGTGCCGATCACGGCGCTCGCCACCGACGCGCCGGCCGATGCGGTCGCGGTCGCGGTCAACGTCACGGCGACGGCCGGGACCGCGCCCACCTCGTACCTGTCCGTGTACGAGGCCGGAGACCCGTACGGGTGGGAGACCAGCACCCTCAACGCGTACCGCGGGGCCGACGTCGCCAACCTCGCCGTCGTCCCGCTGTCCGACGACGGAGCGATCGAGGTCTACAACAACAGCGGGAACCAGCACGTCGTCCTCGACGTGCAGGGCTGGTACACGCAGACGGACGGCCTCTCCTTCTGGCCGATGGACCACCGTCGGACCGCATCGAGCGAGGGCCCGGCGCTCGGCCCGGGCGCCACCCGGGTCACGACGGACCCCGGTCGTGGGATCGAGGCGCCGGCCGGCGCCCAGGCCGTGCTCCTCAACCTGACGAGCACCCGCGCGACGAGCCCGACGACGTTCGTGACCGCCCACCCCTCCGGCCAGGCACGGCCCTTCACCAGCAACGTGAACGCCCGGCGGGGCATCGACCTCGCCAACAGTGCCGTCGTCGGTCTCGGAGTCGACGGGGGCTGGGCGCTGTACAACAACGCCGGCTCGGTGCGGCTCCTCGAGGACGTCGCGGGATGGTTCGCCCCGAGCAAGGACGACTGAGCACCACGAGCGCGGAGCAGAGACGCGGCGGCGAGCCCTCCGCGTCCTGAAGGGGCTCGCCTTCTAGCGGCGCCGCGGTCGGGTCGGGCTCAGCTCGCGCGGACCGCGCCCACCACGCGCACGTCGACGGGCACGCCGTCGACCCGGTCGGGCACCCCCGTGCGGTCGCCGGGGTGCTCGACGTTCACGCGGAGCGCGTAGCCGTCGCCGTCGGGCCGGACGCCGATCCCGCGCACGCCCTCGTGCCCGGACAGGGCAGCGCGCAGGTGGGACTTGGCGGTCCGCGCCTCGTTCAGGTCGGCCATGGAGCACCTCGGGGTCGGCGAGCCCGGGGGCTCGCGCTGCGGCGGGGGGACCCGCGCCGGGGCCGGACTCAGCCCACCAGCTCCGCCTCGAGGGCCTCGAGGACCGCGCCGATCGGGTTGAGGTACGTCAGCCCGGTCCCATTCTCGCCCCCGCTCTCGCTCCCGGCAAAGAGGAGGCCGACGGCGGCCGCCGCACCGCCGTCCGGCAGGTAGACCAGCGAGCCGCTGTCGCCGCCGCGCGAGAACGGTCCCGACCCGAGCCCCTCGACCTCGATCTGGTCGTCGAAGGACAGCTCCCCCAGCTCCGCGCCGTAGCCCACGACGACGTCGTCCAGCTCGATCGCGGTGACCCTCCCGCGGGTCACGCCCGTGGTGCGGCCGATCTTCTCGACCTCCTCGGCGCCCAGCACCGGGGCCGTCGTCGTGACCGGGCCCGCCGGGTAGGTGGCATCGACGTCGGCGTCGTCCAGCGCGGCGACCGCCGCGTCGACCAGGGCCGTGGTGCCGGGGACGAGGGGGACGAAGGCCGCGAGGGTGCCGACGCGGTCGCCCGGGTCCTGCCCGCCGTCCGCGGGACCCGGCTGCAGGACGGCGTCGCCCACGGACGCCGAGGGCGACCCGACCAGCACGTGGTAGTTCGACAGCGCGTGGAGGCGGCCCGCGACGGTCACGAACGCGCCCAGGGTGCCCGCGCTGACGTCGACGTGCGCGATGGAGATGCCCGGACGCAGCGGCCGCACGCGGCCGGTCTCGCCGACCGCCTGCGCGCTGACCACCGGCGGACGGGGGCCGCCGACCG